>CAIMNF010000555.1 GCA_903842755.1 Oligoflexia bacterium | reverse complement strand
CCCGGTTCCGCAATTTACGGTGGCAATGCGGAAATGGCGGTGATCAAGGTCACGACTTGGAACGGAAAAGATTTGAATGGGGCCAATGGGCAGGCCATTTACGGACGAACGGCAACGCGCGAGTCCCGCGCAGGCTTAGGTGTGAATGTCGGCCAAGCGTTTGAAAATTCATCTTATAGCGTGAACGGGTTCGTAGGACAAGCCATCCAGTCCGACCGAACTTTAACGGATTCCACGGGGACGACTCTTTCGCTGCAAGATACAAGCGATTTAAATCCAAAGTTTTTAAATTTTAAATACCATGATGATCAATGGGGTGATTATCAAGTGATGATCGATCACTATTCGATGATGGATCAAACCGCATCTTATCAATTTATTACGGCGCCCGTGGAAATTGACTTTTATGCGGTAGCGGCTTCCGCGAAAAAGAGTTTCCAATTGAATGACCATTGGAAGTTAATTCCGCAATTGAGCATCAAGCGGGACGATCCTTGGAAAGCCACCGACCCCATTCTCAACACGGAACCTCAAGCGAGTGGAGAACAGCTTGACGTAACGGTGACCCGCATTAAAGGTACCGTCACCAATATTATTGACCTAAATGAAAACACCCAACTGATCGCAGGCGCGGAAGCATTAAGCGATGAAGCTCGTGATCATATTGCAATAACCACTCAAGACTTTCAGAACTACGGTTTATTTTCGGAACTCACCTCAACTCTGGAAATTGCCTCAATTTCTGCGGGCGGGCGATTTGACTGGAGTCCTTATTACGGGGACGCGTTTTCCCCCAGAGTTGCGGTGCTGAAACAATTGGGAGACACGCATTTTAAACTCCTCTTTAACCGCGCATTCAGAACGCCTTCCATTGCATCATTGGACACGGCCTTAAATGGAATGATCAAGCCGGAGACCCTCAGTAGTTATGAATTTGAGGTGGGGCAGTCGTTTTCAAAATATTGGCAAGCCAGTTTTAACCTTTTTCGGGTCCGTTTGGATAATCCAATCGACTACGTTTATTATAATAATACAAATGTTTATCTGAATGGCCCTTCGTTCGGTACCTACGGCTTAGAGACCGAGTTAAAAACAAAAGACCAATGGGGCTATGCCAAGCTGAATTATTCATTTTATCATGCGGATCAATCCACAGAGCCTGAATATTCGGTGCCGGGACATAGTCAGGCAAACTTGGGGATTCCTAATCATAAGGTTGCACTCTTGGCCCAAATCCAAAATCTTCCCTTTGGGTTAACGGTAAATCCAAGCTTAGTATGGCAGTCGGCACGCTATGGGTATACCTATAGTATTTCTCAAGGTGCAGTGGTATTGAGTCAAATTTCGTCAACGCTTTTAGCGAATTTTTTCATTGAACGAAAAGATGTACTGCCCCATTTAAATCTAGGGTTAGGCCTTTATAACATTTTTAATGAGGATGCAGGAATCATGCAGGCCTATCCGTCGCAGCATTCGGAGCTACCCGGGGTGTCGCGGGAACTGGCATTGAGGATTTCTTATGAGGCCCATTTTTGATGAAATTCATCACCCTATTTTGCTTTTTGATGTTCACTTCCGTGGCGTGGGCGGTCGATAGCGCAGGGTTATCCCAGCTGCGAGCAGCTTTTGTGCTGCAATTTACACGTTATGTAGAGTGGCCTGAAAAGTCAGAGAAAATCAAGGTGGGCGTTGTGGACGATGACCTCTTTTTTAGTCAAGCTGCGGGCATGATTAAAGAGCGTAATTTTCAAAATATTGAATTAACGAAAATAGACAAAGGGTCGGATAAAGTGAACGACCTTCAGTTCTACAAAATGATTGTTCTAAGTCCCGGCGAAGGCTCTCGGCAAAATCAGATTGCTGAAAGTGTACGCGGCAAATCAATCTTAGTCGTTACTTTCGGAAACTCGGAAAAGCTCAAAAATACAGGCGTAAATTTTTACGTAGAAGACGATCATGTTCGTTTTGAAATTCATACAAAAAATCTATCGGATTCAAAGCTAAAACTTGGCGCACAATTGATGCGCCTAGGGAAAGTCGTAGAGGACTAAAAAATGGGAAAAATTCTTCACCCCCATCGGAAGCTATCTCAAGTCCTGCAGCGACTCCAAGTCATCACTACGTTATTAGTGCTTTTCATTTGTACGGTTGTTTTTGTGAGCAATGATATTGTGACCATCAAAAATCAAAAGCAAGCTCAGGTTGAAGAAATGGCGTCCCTTTTGTCGGGTACATTGATTGCAAGCCTGGAATTTAGGGATGAAAAAGACGCTACGCGAATTTTATCCGTCCTTTCTCAAAACAAGGATTACGTCGGCGCCGAGCTAAAAGATGAACAAGGGCACGTGTTTTCGCACTATGGACAGCCAATTGAACATTTCGAGCGTTCGTGGTTAAAGTATTTTTCAGAGCATGATATTTACCGAGACGGCCGTTATTACGGCAAGCTATCTATTCTAGCTTCGCCGCAAGATGCGCGTAGCGAAGTCATTCGCTATGGACTATTAGCTTTATTGACCTTCATTGTGGGGGTGGTTTTGGCGATTCTGATTTCAGCACAAATTCAAAAAGAGCTGCTCGAGTCCATTACGTTTTTCTTAGAAACCATTCAAAAAATTTCTCACACGGGGAATTTTTCCATTCGAACCCAAAGCTTTAAGGAACAGTTGTCCATTCAAGAGTTCGATCAAATGTCCCAAGAGTTTGATGAATTGCTAAAGACTGTGGAAACCCAAGAAGCAGAAATTAAAAAGTATACGGAAGAGCTTGAAGTGAAAGTAGCCGAGCGAACCGCTAGCTTGGTGAAGGCCCAGGCTGAGCTTGCGCAAAATGCGCGAATTTCGGCGTTGGGTGAAATGTCAGCGGGAATCGCACACGAAATTAATAATCCGCTGGCCATTATTGGCGGAAAAACTTTTAATTTGATCAAGAAGCTTAAGGCCGGGCCTGTCGAGACGGATTTATTAATTAAAGACATCGAGAAAATTGAACAAACTACCAATCGCATCGCCAAAATTATCAAAGGCCTTCGGGCGTTTTCTCGGGATGGAGCGCAAGACCCTTTTGAAAAGGTGGGGCTTCGGTCCATCATTGAAGATGCGTTGGAATTGTGTTCCACTCGTTTTAAGAACCAGGGTGTAGAACTTGGGCTAGAGTTTGAAGGGGATATCGAGATCCAATGCCGCCCCACTCAGATCGGGCAGGTCATTTTTAATTTGGTGGGCAATGCCTTTGATGCAATCCAAACCTTAGATGAAAAATGGATCAAAATTATTGTCGAGGCTGCAGGTGAAAAAGTTCATATTCGGCTCATGGATTCAGGTCATGGAATTCCGGAAGCCATCCGAGAGAAGATTTTACAGCCATTTTTTACCACTAAAGAAGTAGGCAAAGGGACTGGTCTTGGCTTAAGTATCTCGAAGGGAATCATCGAGGCGCACCACGGAAGTTTAGAGATTGATAGCGCTTCCGTACATACTTGTTTCGTCATTACTTTGCCTAGGTTGCAATAATTCATCGTCAAACTACTGTCGCAGTGTATTTTCTTAAATTTTGACCCACAACCGTCCGATGCGCCATTTATGAATATTGCACAACTTAGCTTTACCCAAAATAAATGGTCCGCAGAACTTCCCCAAGCCTTAGATTCCTCAAATACGCTGGTGTTGGTTTATTATTCTCCAAAACTAGCGGGGATGGCTCCGTGGGGACAAATTAAAGAGACGTTTCCAAGTTCGGTGATCATGGGATGTTCTACTTCGGGCGAAATTCGCGAGTCTGAGCTCGTCGATGAGTCTTTGATTGTAACGATCACTAAGTTTGATCGAACCCAGCTGAGGTTTGCGTCGGTGAGTATTGAGAAGAGCGAAGATTCAATTGCTGCGGGCACAGAGCTGGCGCAACAGTTTCCGCAGAAGGGATTAAAATCGGTTTACTTGTTAAGCGAAGGGACAAAGGTGAACGGTACTGCATTATTGGAAGGGCTAAGAAAAGTTCTAGGCGAGGATGTTCTTGTGTCGGGTGGACTCGCAGGGGATGGCACGGACTTTAAGCAAACTTCGGTTTTAGTCGGTGGATCTCCTACCACGCACGCAATTACCGCGATTGGTTTTTACGGCGATCAATTAAATGTAAGCACTGCTGCAAAGGGAGGCTGGACCTCATTCGGACCAATTCGGACCATCACTCGGTCTGAGGCCAATGTAGTCTTTGAACTGGACGGAAAGCCCGCCCTGGCCCTTTATAAAGAATTCTTGGGTAATCAAGTGAATAGGCTTCCTGCTTCGGCCTTATTGTTTCCAATGCGTCTGATCGGCGGAAAAGTGGGCGGGGGAGATCGAAACGCGGTGCGGACTATTCTGGCCGTCGATGAGAAAACACAGTCGATGACTTTTGCGGGCGACGTACCCCAAGGGACCGAGGTTCAATTGATGCGTTCATCGCACGAAAAATTAATTGAAGCAGCAGATTCGGTCGCAAAAGAAACGTTTTCCAACGGAGATTTTTCTAAGGCTCCGGTGTTGTCATTAATTGTAAGCTGCGTAGGCCGACGATTAGTTTTAGGGGAAAGCACCGAGAGTGAAGTCGAGGCCGTCTTTGATAGCCTTCCCCAAGGGTCGACCCAAGCTGGATTTTATTCTTATGGCGAGATCGCTCCTCAGCAATCCGCACAAGGACAACGGGGTTGCGCTGACTTGCACAATCAAACGATGACGGTAACCCTTCTTCAAGAGAAAGCAGGATAAAATGAAGTACTCTGCGCCCCATTTATTGTTGGAGCGACAGCTCAGAAAGTTGGGCCTTTCGGAAACAAAAGCTCCCCCAACGATTGAGCTTTGGCAGCAATTCTTACAGCGGGTTGTTAAAGGCTACGAAGAAGCTTATGACGCAAAGACCAGTGCTGAAAACGTGCTCGACGTCAGCTTAAAAGAAATGGACAAGTTGCAAGCCGAACTTTCGCAATCCAACCAACGCAAAATTAAAGACTTAAATGAACGGTTGTCCTTGGTGTTGGCCGCATCGGAAATGGGAACTTTTGATTGGGACATGGTCAGCAACGAAGTCAAATACGACGAACGCTGGTGTGAAATTTTAGGGTATCGGATCGATGAAATAAAGCATCACTTCCAAACCTTTCGGGATCATCTGCATCCGGATGATTTAAATCGAGTCCTTGCGGCCGTTCAAAACTGCGTCAGCAGGGCTCAACAAAAGTATGAAATTAAATTTAGAATGAAACACAAGGAAGGTCACTGGGTTGATATCCATGCAATCGGTAAGATTGTTGCCGAGTCATCGACCGGTAAACCCATGCGCTTTGTGGGAACGCATTTAGATGTGACTCAAGAGCAAAATCTGATTCGAGAAGTGGAAAATCAAAGAGTTAAATTTATTCAGACGTCTAAAATGGCCGCTTTGGGTGAGATGTCAGCGGGCATTGCCCATGAAATTAATAATCCTTTGGCGATCATTTCTGGAACACTTCACTTAATTCCTCGTTGCGCGAATAACGAGGAGTCACTGAAAGCCCGAGCTTTAACCATTCAAAAAGCGTGTGATCGGATTATTAAAATTGTAAAAGGCTTAAGAAAATTCTCTCGGTCTGGTGAAAAAATAAATGTCGGCAGGGCATCACTTAAAGAGATTATCCTTGAATCGATTGGACTAACGGAGTCCAAAGCAAAACAAAACTTTGTCGAAGTGACTGTGGAGTGTGATCGAAGTTTGGAATTGTTTTGTGATGAAATAGCCATAGAACAAGTCTTAATTAATCTCTTGAATAATGCGATTGATGCGATTCGCTCTTTAGAACACCGTTGGATTAAAATTAAAGGGTTTGAAGACAAAACCCATTACGTATTGCAAATCATCGACTCTGGCTCAGGAATTCCACTTGACGTACAAGAAAAGCTATTTCAACCTTTTTTTACAACCAAAGCCGTCGGCGAGGGAACTGGCTTAGGTTTATCGATCACCAAGGGAATTTTGGATGAGCACAAAGCATCGATCACTGTGATCAATTCTTCGCCTCATACGTGCTTTGAAATTCGATTTTTGAAGGGTGAGCCCAAACAGCAGGAAGCTGCTTAAAAGAAAGGCGATTTTACTTGAACTCTAAAACTATTCCCGTCTATCAGTTTGCTTCTTATGACCAAGAATTAAGCACGCCTTCGTTAGCGTCGCTTACTCACACGGTTTTAAATACGGAACTTATTAAGTTAGGGACGCAAATTACTTCAGGTCGGATTCCGCTTTCCGAATTGAGTTTGGAAATTCATCGTGCAATGGTCCGAACGGGGGCGCCTTGGAGCATAAGTCGCGCGTGTGTGGCCATTGTTACCCCGTTTTCTCAGCGACTGAATGTTGCTTCGGTTTATCAGGAGTTAGGTTCAATGGGGAGTCCGAGCGCTGCGAATTCCATGGATGTGGGATATTATTGTTATGTCGGGACTAAGTCGTCCGTCTTTCAAATTGGAGATTCTTCCGTACGAGTCTGTTCCAACCTGGAGCAAGTGTTAGAACAATTTAAATCTAAAAATATGCCCATTCAACGTTCAATTGCCAGACTTTATCAAATGGGCATTCGCAGTAGCTTAGCCCTGACGACCGCAGTGGGGAAAGTGGGCCAAGGATTTCTCTTTTTAAATAGCAACGAAACAGGCCATTTCGATGAAACCGCAATTCAAAATGCCGATTTGCTGTGGACATTAAAGTTATTGCTGAGTACGGCGTTGACTCATTATTTTGGAGGATTGTTTTTGTTTAACCCTGCTCTTTCGAATCACCTGAGTGACGATACCGCTCAATATACCGTGCTGGACGGAGATTCTTTTGGCGTTGCAGTGGAAGGTTATTTTTCGCGGTTTGCGCACCAGTCCTGTAAGATTAAATTTGAAACCTCTGTTTCTCACCCTTTCTTCTGTGCGCTGAGCTGGATTTTATTTTTAATCGGGGAGATTGCTTTTCAGAAATATCATTTTGGGGATAGTCGTGAATTAGAAATTTCTCTTCGTGAAACCGAGGTATTGAGTTTCTATACGGTGAAGGTTTCTACTGGGCGATCACGGTACGCTCAGGGGATACAGTCCCAATTTGAAGGAATGGCGGCGTTGTTGGGGGTAAAATTGTCGCTCCACGATGATTTTTTTGAGCTTTTTACCGAGCTGCAACCCGCTTCTGCCGAAGAGCAAAAATGGAAGTATAGTGTTTAATCTTATTGATCGCTGATTTCAGGGCGCCATTTGCTGGCTAAGAATTTCTTCCGGGGTTAAACCTTGCTCCGCCAATTGTTTTTGTGTTTCCAAGAACGGCGTACTGATTTCAATGGCTTTTACCCGATCTCGAATTTCCTTTAAGATGGTCTCGTCGTCTTTCGCACTGTAATCTAGGCTATTGGATTCGGTTTTCATTTGGCTAACCATTTTTCGCATTTGAATGACGCGCGGATCTTCAGCGCCTTCTTCCGCGGCGGCTAGTTGCGGAACCATCGCTTCGATTTCCCTTAACGGCGGAAGCGCTTTTAAATCCATCACTCCAAATACTTCCAAAAATAAATCAGTCGTTTCGTAAACCATCGGACGTCCCATGGACTCTGCGCGCCCCGTAATGGCAATCAGTTTCCGGTCTAAAAGTGTACGAATAAAGTGGGAAGAATCCACGCCCCGGATTTGATCAATGTCGTCTTTCGTGCAGGGCTGTTTGTACGCACAAATGGTAAGTGTTTCCATCGCCCCCCGGGAAAGCCGCTGTGTTTGAACTTTGGCCATTTTTCTGAGAAGCGGTGCTTTGGAGGTCTTCGTCCTGAATTGGTAGCCCCCCGCAATTTCACAAAGTTCAAATCCGTGGACGCCACTCGAAAAAATTTCTTTAAGCTGGGCAATGGCTTCCAGAATGGGCGCGTCCTCTGCGTCCTGCATTTCTAGAAGCTCTTTTAACTTTTTAAGACTTAACGGGCGATCCGCATAAAACAAGAGCGCTTCGATACAGGCCTGCAAATCCGCGAGGTCGTAAGTGCCTTCTTCATTGACTTTGGGGAGCGCGGCTCGGAGCTCCTGATCGTGTTCCGAAAGCTCTTCCACCTGGACCGCATCTTCGGCTTGCTGCGCCTCGATTTGGGTTTCTAACATTTGGTCTTCTACAATAAGTTGCTCATTCAGCGTGACCATCTCTTCGTTGACCGCGGTTAACGTTTCACTGGCGTGTTGCAGGGCTTGAAGCTCTTGCTCCGATAGAGTCGTCGCTAAATGGTCCAGTTGGTCATTCGTACCTTCTTGTGAAAATTGGTCCAATACATCGGTTTTTAGCTCTGGGTCCGCGTCGAATTCCTCGGTAAGTAGGCGGGCCTCTTCTCGGAGATGATCGCTCATTTTTTCACTCGCCATGTTTCTTAAATCGGAGATCGAAATGTGGTCCGAGGGGCCTTCGTCTTCGCTGATGTCCTCTAGTGGCTCATCCGAAAGCTGTGCTTGAACAATTTCGGTTATATCAAGGCTAGATGCACCCGGTGTCAGGGCCATCGGATCCGAGCTGGAGTTGGAAATTGATTTTTGTTTTTTGCTCATAACGAGACTCCTTCTGAAGTGGCAATGGGAGGTGCGATTGGGGCTGGGGGTAGTGCGGACGTGCCTGGAGTGACTCCCGCAACGGGCGAGTAATCAAATCCAGAGGCAAGCTTTAGGTCAAGATCGAGCAGGGTATCGACCAGCTCAATATAAATGGGGTCAAAGCTTTTTTCTTGGTATATCTTTAATTTTTTAAGTCGTGACAGTTCCAGCGACGCTAAAAAAGCAACCACCCATTCGCCCCGCGTTTCTACGTCGGCAACCAGGTCTTTGAGACCTGT
>CAIMNF010000554.1 GCA_903842755.1 Oligoflexia bacterium | reverse complement strand
CGGCCTGACCTTCTACTGAGGCCCAATCGTTCCCGGTGAATCGTGGATAACCACCCAAATGATGGCCCATTTCGTGGCATAAAACCGCCATAAAACCGTCATAGGTCATGCCTTTATAACGGGCCAGCCCCCCGAACGCATTAATGGCCCATACATTTCCATCAAGGGTAGTATTCGCGTTTACCGTATCATCATCCCAAAGCCGATTGATTTGAAGAACGCCTCCGTGGGCCTGAACAATGGGATCATAAACTTTAATAAAATCATCAATGACTTGATTGAAGGTCTTTTCGTCGATTCCCGTGGCATCGGCTAAGCTCTTGGCGATTGGAATTTTGCGGTTATTGATGGGCGCAAAATCACACAACTTTATTGCTCGACCTGTAGAAATCGCTTGGTTTGCGTACGAATTGGATGAGTTAAGGCCAACGCACAATAGCACGCCAGCAGACAAGAACAGCATCCCTACTGTTTTATTCATCTGAGTTCCCCCCTTTGTCTCCATCATGGAGTCAAATGTATAGGTTTAAGGATCTCAAGGGCGAACGGCATAATCCAAGGAAAAACTTTTCAAATTAAAGCTTTTTCAGCCGTTTTTTATAAAAATCGCATAAAGCCACTTGAACAGAGCCAGATACTTTGTTGTTAAAACAAGGCAATTCAAATCAAGTCTTTTGTATGAAATCAATGGAAGTCGTAGAAAATATTTTTAGCACACCGAATTCAAGTATTCCTTTTCTTAACAAAAAGAACGGTGCTAACCTCCACGCAGCAAAGGAGTTCTATGATTAACCCTCGTTATTTTCTGTGTTTGTCAGCAACTTTACTCTGTTTGTCCGTTTCTTTTTGGGGAGATGCTTTTGGCTATAGCGCCCAAGGACATGAAGGAATAGCCGCCTTCGCTCACGAGAACTTAACGGATCAAACGCGTGATATTGTAGATGACATCATTGGCAACGACTCACACATTGACGTTCTCATTCAAGCATTGAATGAAAACAAGAAGATCGTAAGACCAAAGTCGCACGAGGGACCAGATACCGAAGAATTTGATCTTCCGACGGATGACTTTGCAAAAGTCGCCGAATGGGCCGACGACGTTAAGTTTGCTGATCGCCACCAAGGTCCACTCAATGGAAATGCGGATGCAATCGCATTTAATAAGACGTGGCCCAATAATTCCAATTGGCATTTTTTAAATTTGCCCCTGGGAATGCCTACCTTTTTGGACCAAATCGATGCATTTACCACAGATACCAATAACGTCGTTGACGCAATCAAAGCTGCAATTAATGTTTTAGAAGGAAAAGACAGTGGCTTTAATGGACCAAACTTTACCGAAGCCCAAGCTCTGTATTTGATTGCGCATTTAGTGGGCGACCTTCACCAACCCTTGCATGTGGGAACAGGATATTACTTGAACGCAGCTAACACAGGCGACACCCCCCAATTACAAACTGATCCTAACCAATGCGTGGATGACCAAGGAAAACCGCTCCCAATGGATATTGGGGGGAACAGTATTAAATATACCAAGACAGAAGAACTACACGCTTATTGGGACGACACCTTAGTCCAACTGTACACAGCCGGGGATCAAAAAGGAAAAGACAAAAGCACCGAAGACCTAGTAGCCAAAATGACCGCAGACCATCAGGCGGGGAGCGACGCGGACGATCAAAGCTACGATCCATCTTCGGATTATCATACTTGGCCAGCCCAATGGGCCACGGACTCGGTTCACCAATCGATCCACGTCTACGAAGGTGTAAACTTCGGAACCATTACCGTATCCGGAGACAAGGTGACATTCTCCGCTACCTTGGACGATCAATATGGCGCAAACCACGTGCAACTTGCAGGAAGTCAGCTCCGAAAAGGCGGACTGCATCTCGCTGATCTTCTGAATCATATTCAATGGACTCATCAAGTTGCTAAAAAATAGCTAAATTCTTAAGCACAATTTACGGTGACGATATGCGTGTGCGAATTGGTCGTCGTTGAGGTTTCTTGAATGCCCTGATTTCCGGCCA
Organism: Oligoflexia bacterium; assembly: GCA_903842755.1. Taxonomy (GTDB): domain Bacteria; phylum Bdellovibrionota; class UBA1018; order UBA1018; family CAIMNF01; genus CAIMNF01. The sequence continues at coordinate 3,363 of CAIMNF010000554.1, read as the reverse complement.
GACTTGCAAAGTCCTGAGCCGTAAGAGTAACGGTGTGCGTATGACCGGACCCGTTATCTGCAAGGGTATATGTTTTTTGTATGCCTACGCTCACGTCTGATGCGGGAATCGTCAACGTATGAGTAGGAGTATGCTGAACTTGTATGGAAATACTCGTGCCATTGGTGATACAATTTCCACCCGCAGTGGGACTAACAACAGATGAACCCTGAATCCCGCTGCATGCGGAAAGAAATCGATTTAACCCTACAGCACCGATCACCCCAAGCAAGGAGCGGAAGATAAAATTTCTACGCGTTACCTTTAAAGCATCGTTTTGTTCGCTCATAAAGCTTTGATTCCCCTCTCGATCACCTCTAATCCTTCATGGAGTTGCTCGGCAGTCATCGTTAATGGCGGTAAGAACCGAATCGCGTTCCCATAGGACCCTGAACTCAATAAGATTACACCATTTTCTAACGCGTATTTCATTACCTTTTGACAACCTTCTTTAAAGTGCTCTTTAGAAGATTTATTTTTTACAAACTCGATTGCGACCATGGAACCTAATCCCCTGACGTCGCCCACACTCTCATACTGATGCTGCCAGGACTTTAGGCGTTCCCAGAGGTGATTCGCCAAAAGGTTGGCGTTATCAAAAATTTTCCCGTCTTTGAACTGATCCATCACCGCTATGGCCGCAGCGCAAGCTAACGGGTTACCCGCAAATGTTCCTCCCAGGCTTCCCACATCAGGTGAATCCATGATCTCGCTTTTGCCTACGACCGCCGAAATGGGCAAACCACCGCCCAACGCCTTAGCGGTTATTAACAAGTCGGGCTCTACCTCAAAATGCTCGCACGCAAAAAACTTTCCTGTTCGACCAAAACCGGTTTGAATTTCATCCGCGATGAGGACAATCCCGTTTTTGGTACAATACTCGCGGATTCGTTTAAAAAACGAAGGCGGAACAGGCAAAAAGCCACCCTCGCCTAACACGGGCTCCAAAATAATGGCCGCAACCTGATCAGCCCCGACTTGCACTTGAATCATTTCTTCAAAACGGGCAAAGGTTTCATTGGAAACGCGGTCCAAATCCGCTTGGGTGACCATTGCCCCCACCCCCGGCGAGCGATACGCGTAAGGGAACGGCGCGCGGTACACCTCAGGACAAAACGGCGCAAAACCCACCCGATAAGGCTTTACTTTTGCGGTTAAGCTCAAGGCCATGTAAGTCCTTCCATGGAAGGCGTGTTCAAAACAAATCACCGACTGGCGATGCGTATGGTAACGCGCAATCTTAATCGCGTTTTCTACCGCCTCGGCCCCCGAGTTTGCAAAAAAAACTTTCTTGGGCGAAGGCCCCGGTGCAATTTGTGTTAAGCGCTCCGCGACGTCTAGAAGGATGGAATAAGGGGCTACATTAAAACTGGTGTGCAAAAATTTTTCGCTTTGCACGCGAATTGCTTCAATGACCGGTTCGGACTGGTGCCCTAAATTGGTTACGCCAATGCCTGAGGCAAAATCTAAAAAACAATTTCCATCCACATCCTCAATCACTGCCCCTTTAGAACGGGCAATATAAATGGGCGTCAATTTGGTTACCGCGCGGGTCAACAGGCGATCCCGCTTTGCAATCCACTCGGAACTTTTAGGGCCAGGAATGGGGGTCTTTAGCAGTATTGATTTCATAGGGGTAACCTACCGGAATCACCCACGTTTGAAAATTAAAATGATTAAACGAAAAGGAATGACGCCAATTTGCATATCCTCCTATTTATTTACCGCTTTATTTACAGCTGTTCCAAAATCCCCTAAACTCCAACAAAGGAAACTCAAGACGCGTGACTTCACTAAAAATAGCACATATTTTATCGCAAACCGCGTGGTTTGGTTTGCAACTTGTAGGAAAAACACCAGAAGGCATTGCCCAAGTAAAACAAGCCTGGGGCAGACGAATGCTTGAGCTGCTTGAAATTGAACTGACCGTTAAGGGCACCCCACCCCCTCCGCATTCTCATATTTTAGTGGGCAATCATATTGGTTTTTTAGATATTCCCGTCATTATGGCCGTTTGTCCAAACGCGGTGTTTATTGCGAAAGACGACCTTAAAAAATGGCCGGTCATTGGTCCTTGCGCTACCGGAGGCGGCACCATTTTTGTCAATCGCCAATCAGGGGCAAACCGATCCAATGCGCGCGACCAAATCGTCGAACGGCTTAAAAAAAACTCAAACTGCTATGTTACCGTTTTTCCGGCAGGGACCACTCGCTTAGACGAATCTAAGCCCTGGAAAAAAGGTATTTTTGAAATTGCGGAAAGCGAAGGGATTCCGGTTCAACTGTTCAAAATTGGTTATTCGCCCCTGAGACCATGTGCGTATGTTGAAGAAGATCATTTCATACAGCAACTCAACCTGCTTTTTAAAACAAAGAACAAAAAGGCAACTTTAACTTGGGTAGAACGACATACTTCGATCACTCACGCCGTGGAATTTGCAGAAAAACTGCGCGCAAAAGTAGTACTTTAGCAACTTCGCGCTTTTTTATTTTTTGGAGCAGCCCGGCCCTGGGTCAATCGCCCCACGCGTAACCTGGAATAAATTCATCAGGTGCTTATTATACAACTTCAAGCAAAGATCTTCCGTTTTTTTTGAATTTCGTTCCGCGTACATTTCACTTTGTAAGTTCAGATGAAGAATTTGTTCTTCTCCGTCTGAGGTGCCATCCACCCTGCCCTCCACATGAACAAAATATTCGCGATCAGAAAAAGCCTGATACTTCGGAATGAGATAATCCTTTTCTTTGACCAAATACAATTTGATCCAGCCTTGCTCATTGCCGGGCTCCCGGTTTGGAAATAACTTACCGTTCGGCTGCGATTCAACTAAATGTGATACTTGAGCGGCGGGCACGTTATGAAACGTACCGCCGTATTCATAGATGCACTTATACCCTGTTCCCAGCAAGCGTCCAATGTCTAACGGAATGACCGTATTCACTACGACAGACTTAAATTTTCCTGTCGTAGCATCAAATTGAGCAAGCGCCGTTGAACTCAAAACAAAAGCGATGGCAAGGATCAAGAGGTTCGGTTTCACAATCAATACTTCGGTCGCTTTGAGTCAAATATTTAGTTATTTCTCAGCTATTTCGAAGCGACTGCCGTAAGCGTGGTGACATTTAATTGACCGGAAAAATACGCTAGACTATCATGGAATTCAGTACCTATGCCTACAATAGAAAAAAAGATCAAACGCATTGCCGTGATTGGAGCAGGGGCCAGTGGAGCCATTTTCATCGCAAATTTTCTTTCGCGTTACTCTCAGGCACCTTTTCTATTAGATTGGATTGGAAATACCGCCGAATTCGGAACTGGGATCG
>CAIMNF010000553.1 GCA_903842755.1 Oligoflexia bacterium | reverse complement strand
GCATCGCGCCCCTTGTATTCCCATGCTGCAACATAAGCAAAATTTTGATCGTCGCGCTTTGCTTCGCCTTCGGACGTTTGGCTTTCTTCCCTAAAGTGGCCGCCGCAGCTTTCGGTGCGGTGAAGGGCATCGCGGGCCATAAGTTCGCCAAGTTCTAAGAAATCACCGACCCGGCCTGCCAGTTCTAAATTCTTATTCAGCAGCTCATCGCCGCTAATGAGCAGGTTCGTATCAAAATCCTTTTTCAGCGCCTGAATCCGACTAATCGCTCTCTTTAAGCCCGCATCCGTCCGCCCCATGCCCACGTCTTCCCACATAATATGACCTAAATCGCGGAATATTTCAGTAGGCGTACGTTTCCCCGTTTTTCCAACCGACAAAAGCTTTTGAATGCCGGTGCGCACTTCTTTCTCTGCTTGTTCAAATGCGGGGTGCGAAGTTTCTACTTTTTTGAGCAGCTCTTGGGCATGCGTTCCTAAATAATTAGTCACCGTATAGGGAAGCACAAAGTAGCCATCACTCAAGCCTTGCATCAGGGCCGAGGCTCCTAAGCGATTCGCCCCATGGTCAGAAAAATTAGCCTCGCCTGCAGCAAAAAGCCCCGGCAAGGTCGTTTGCAGCGAATAATCTACCCAAAGCCCACCCATCGTATAATGGACGGCCGGATAAATTCTCATGGGCACGTGATAAGGGTTTTCACCCGTAATTTCGTGGTACATATCGAAAAGGTTTCCGTACTTTTCAGACACCACCGACAAGCCATCGCGCTTGATTGCATCCCGGAAATCTAAGTAAACCGATAAGCCGGTGGGTCCAACTCCGCGCCCTTCGTCACAAACCACTTTCCCGGCTCGAGAGGCAATATCCCGTGGCGCCAAGTTCCCAAACGATGGATAACGACGTTCTAGGTAATAATCCCGATCCTCTTCCGGAATGGTGTTCGGGTCCTTTTGGCAGTCTTCCTTTTTCTTAGGAACCCAAACGCGTCCATCGTTCCGCAAGGATTCGGACATTAACGTAAGCTTGGCCTGATGATCGCCTGTTACTGGAATACACGTTGGATGAATTTGCACGTAGCAAGGATTTCCAAACGCTGCTCCCCGCTTATGGGCCCGCCAAATGGCAGTGACATTCGAATTCATGGCTAAGGTGGACAGAAAATAAACGCGTCCATAACCGCCCGTTGCAAGAACAACCGCGTCGGCCGCATGGCGTTCAATTTCGCCCGTATTTAAGTTCCGGGTAATGATTCCGCGCGCCTTTCCATCAACCATGACGATATCGAGCATTTCACGGTACGGAAAGAGCGTGACTTTTCCTTTATTCACTTCTTTCATCAGCGCGCTGTAAGCGCCGAGCAATAATTGTTGCCCCGTTTGTCCGCGAGCATAAAACGTTCGAGAAACTTGCGATCCGCCAAACGAACGATTCGCCAATTCTCCGCTGTATTCGCGCGCGAAAGGTACACCTTGAGCAACGCATTGATCAATAATTGAGGTCGAATTTTGAGCAAGCCGATAGACATTGGCTTCGCGGGCGCGGTAGTCGCCGCCCTTAATCGTATCATAGAACAAACGCCAAACACTGTCCCCGTCATTGGGGTAACTTTTTGCAGCATTGATCCCGCCTTGGGCAGCAATTGAATGCGCCCGGCGTGCCGAATCGTGAATGCAAAAGGATTTTACATTGTATCCAAGCTCCGCAAGCGAAGCCGCGGCCGAACCACCCGCCAATCCTGTCCCCACGACGATCACGGAATACTTTCGTTTATTGGCTGGGTTTACCAACTTCATGGACGCTTTGTAGTTATCCCACTTTTGAGCCAATGGACCTTCTGGAATTCCTGACTTTAATTCAAAACTCATTGAGAACCTCCTGCTGCAAGTGCCGAACCTTGAATGCTATAAACATAGATTGGAATAAATAAAAACCCTACGGCCAAAAGCACCGCTAAAAATAAGCCAAGTGCATAGATGGGTTTACTCCACCGGGGATTTAACAACCCAAGCGACTGAAACGCACTCCAAAACCCGTGCCTAAAGTGAAACCCTAAAAACACCATACTCCCCACATAAAAAGCGACCCAGTAAAGGTGCGAAAAAGTTTCTGCAACGACTCGGTACAAATCGTGAACCGGCACACCGCTTACGGTCGTCACGTAGCCGTCTTCGATCTCTGGACCAAAGCGAAACTGGATAATGTGAATCACCAAAAATACGAGCAGCACTAGCCCTGTCACAATCATATTGCGGGAGGAGATCGTGTTTTTAGTGTTACCGCCCTTGGTTTTTAATTCCGCATAGACAACGGGACGCGCAGCTTTCGAAGAAAAAGTTACCTGGATTGCCGTCAGAATATGGATCAGAATGGTTGCGGCCAAGCCCACTTCCAAAACGATTAAGCCTACGCCTAAAGATTCAAGTTTAGCGGCATAGGTATTGATGGCGTCGCCATTTTTTGAATACAACGTTAAATTGCCCAGCAAATGGATGACGATAAAAAGAACCAGGGCCAGCCCCGATGCCCCCATCAAGTATTTGCGTCCAAGAGTCGATTTAAAAAGCTGCTTTATGGGTACCATGATGCACTCCGTTTTTGTTGAAGACTACACTGATCAACTGTAATAAATGAATTTCTTAAATCTTAACGCAAATCTGGTCGATTCACCACTTGATTTAAACAGAAAAGGGGCCCATCCTATAGGGCCATGCTCATCGATCAGATTAATTTAAATCAACTCCGTGTTTTTGAGTCGGTCTATCGCACTAAAAGTATGACCCACGCAGCCCGAGAATTGCATTTAACTCAGTCGGGCGTAAGCCAACACATCAAAGCGCTTGAGGACGTCCTTGAGCTTAGGCTGTTTGATCGCATCAAACAAAAACTAGTCCCGACACCCTCCGCCAAAGAGCTTTACAAAAACACAGCCAAGAGCTTTGAAGACATCGAAACTATTCTGAATAAACTTAAAAAAACCGACAAAGAGCTGACCGGGTCTATCTCCATCGGGCTGCCCATCGAGTTCGGCAATAACATCATTCTTCCCCTGTTGAATGAATTTCAACAAAAACACCCTAAGGTGCGCTTCCGAATTCACCAAGGGTTTCCGTTTGAAATGAACCATTTACTTCTGACGGGGGAGATTGATTTTGCGTTTGTGGATTCCTTCGCAGTGGATAAGGGAATCAAGACTGAGCCCGTCTACGACGAAGTGTTGGAACTTTGCGTAGCAAAACGTCTCAACTTGGCCCCCAAAAGCGCAAATGATGTAGAGTTTTTCGAAAGAATTTCCTACGTCGATTACCAAGAAGAACAGTCGATTTTAAGCATGTGGATTAAGCACCACACCCCGATCAAGCACCCCGATCTAGATGTCCGAGTTTACGTGATGGATGCCTACGCCGTCGGTAAAATGGTGTCGCTTGGAGTAGGCGCTGGAGTTCTCCCCGGGCACTTGGTTCAAAAACTAAACCGGAATGCGGAAGAAACCGGCACCGAAATTCAAGTGATTAAAGGCTCAAACAAGCCTTTAATTAACGTGATCAGCGTTGCCTATCTGGAAGAAAAAACACTTACCCCTTCGGCGAAGTTTACACTCGAGTTCTTAAAGGAGCGGGTCAAAAGCGGGCACAGTTAACAAGACTTTGCTGCGCGACAGGCGTCGCCTTACTTTTGCGTTTTGTCCGTTGCGCCTTACCCTAAATTATGGAGCATAAACAAACTAAAACCGATCCGACTCATTTTCCAGTGCTCAAGAAAATTTTTATTCAATTCGCAATGCGAATAGAAGCAGAGCCATTTTTAGCAAAAATCAATGCAGTTCCGATCTTTCCCTTATGGTCAAAGGGACTTCCATTTATTACTTATGAGGGCAGCTACCGAAACCTCAACTTTATGGTTGGAATTGCGGGCGTTGATCCAAGACATGATGTCGATTCCATTGGGAGCGTTCCTGCCGCCGTATTAGCGCAACTTGCAATTCAGAATTTAACCCCAGACCTTTTGTTAAACGCGGGTACCTGTGGCGGCTTTCAAAGCAAGGGGCATCAGATGGGGCAAGTCATGATCGGGACCGAGTACGTGGCCTTTCACCATCGCCGAATTAATATTCCAAAAATGCATGCGTATGGAATCGGGAAATACCCGGTTTGTCATTCGGAAAAACTGCGGGAGTATCTTGGCCTTAAGACCGGCATTGTCACGACCGGCGATGCGCTGGATTGCTCAAAAGAAGACCAAGCGTTTATCCAGGCCAATGGAGGCACATTAAAAGAGATGGAAGGCGCCGGCATTGGCTGGGTTTGTTCCTATTCCAAAACACCCCTTTTATTGTTGAAAACGGTAACCGACTATGTCGATCACCCCACCGACACTGCCGAGCAGTTTTTTAAGAATTACAAAGCCTCGGTCGAAAATCTAACGCAGGACCTTTTTCGGATCCTAGAATATTTAAGTGAAAACCCTGACGATCCAATCTGGGAAAAAAGTTAATCCTTTAATATCGGAAACCATACCTTTTCAGCCTTGGCATCTAAGATCATGACTCCTGCCTTTTTAATAAAGGATGCTCCCAACTGCACCGCAGGCGTAGACCAGGTCGATATTCCCCCACAGACCCGTGTTTTAGAATCCATGTGTTGCTTTAAAAATAAATGGATTTTTGTAAAGTGAATCCCGCTTTTGATCGTCAGGAGCGCAGAAGAAGGAATGTCGTACGCGATTAATTCGTCCCGGATTCCTGGAATACACGTGGTCACTTTACTGTTTCGACTGGGAACGGGGGTAAGTTCGACGTGTGCGTCCTCCAGCGCCTTTTTCATTGCACCATTCATATTCACCGATAGCGGCCACTTGAGGTCGTTATAACCTGTATCTATTTGAGCCGAAGCCGCTACCCCTGCTAGCTCAACAGAAACTGTGGGAATATTCGGTAAAAGCTTTCCGTCTAATTTACGAAGTGTTTTCCGGTCTTGAGTAAAATAACCTGCAGTGGATACCGAAAAAAGCCCCGCTTGGCTCAGTTCAAAGTCAGTGCAAAATTGCTCGGGCTGCGCGCGGTAAAACAATTGGTGATCATAATCAAACGTATACGGGTACCCGTCTAAAAAATCCGTCCCCAAAAGTCCTGCCTGTTTTAATCCAGGGGATACGCGGGAATAATCCTGAATATAAAAATAGCTTTTTTTGAACAAATCAAAAAACTTAAACACGGACGGATGGCAAATTTTATGGGTTTTATCGCAATCTACTGTGCCCCGCCACTGTTCAAGATCTAAATAAGATTCGCTTGCGCCCGTATCAATTAAGAACCAGCCTTGGTTTTCCTTCTTCGGAGAACCTGCGGTCAACTGCACATAGGGCGATTGATTTTCAACCTTGAGCGGAATCGAGTCGCCCAAACATTTGCCCAGTTTTTTTTGAAGATCAAGGCCTTCGGCACGACTGCTTGCGATGAGAGCCAGCCCCAACCCCAAACCCAACCCCAGGATGTTGAAGCCAATCGGTTTGCGGCTAAAAAATGGACGCCTCCAGAGGGCCTTTTGCATGGGTTGCATATTCATTGCCTCAAAATAAACCACTGATGAATTTGATGGAGAGCAAACCGTTCCGATAAAACAGAAAAAACCGCAAATAATGGCGTAAGGGATAAGCTGCCAATGAGTTGAATAATGAGTTGGCGATTGCTTGCATTCATGCCATTGGTCCTTAAGTTTTCTCGAACGACGTGAAAAATCATCGCGGCCGTTGCTCCAAGTAAAATGGTACCAATGGTGATCGCACCCGATGCACCAGAGAATCCTTCTGCGATTTCAACGCCTGGACGGTGGAGCAAGTCCCCATACACGTACCCCAGAAGTGCCGAACAAATCGGCGCCACGAAACTGATAAAGTAAAATGAAAACTTATTCATTTCCTAACCTCGCTCAAATTCATACCGACTGAGAGCTTCCATACCTGCCTTGTATCCACTCTTCATCATCTCGCCTAATTTATTGCCATTTAGTGAAAAATGTTCCGCAGCAAAAGTCGTCCGATCAGAGGAATGGGGATGAATAGGAATAATATCTAAGCTTCGCTTTTGATGGAGTTCCTTTTCCAAAATATCCATGATTTTCTGGGTCATTTCATCGCTTAAATTCTGCTCTTTGCAAAAACGAAACACTTCGTTCATCGCGCCTTTTTTAGAGCGATACGATTCAAATACCGAATTTATTTTTTGCTCAATCATTACATAAATAGACTGAAGGACAATCGCGGGCAGCCCCTGTTCCGTCAGTGATTTCATCCCTCGAATCATTCGGTAAGGTTGATGGGTGTAACTCGTAAAGACCAAATCTGCTCCTGAATCCACGGCCACGTGGGTTGAAAGGGTTTCTCGGATTTCGCCATCGGTGTAGAAATGAGTATCTCCGCCTTCGTCCACAATAGGGTAAGGAGCAAACAACACAGGGAGCGCGGTGCTCGCTGCCACTGCGTCCGAAATTTTGACGTGCGTTTGGTATTGGACGGTTGGGTCATGCGGGGGTGGCTCGTAACGAGCTTTACCAAAAACCACTTTCCGCGAATCGTTTAATTTTGTTCCAATGACGAAAAGCTCTGCGCGATAGTCCTCAAAGCGATTCGCGGGTAAGACCTCTTCCCTTAAAAACTGCTCTATTCCCGCAGTAGTAAAAAGTCCCGTAATTTTTAACCACCGAAGCTGGACCAAGGAAGGAAACTTTCCATCCATCAGCTCGCCCATGACGTTTTTAATTTTTAGAAAATTTCTAGCCTGTTCTAGCGCAATTTCGGGCCGTAATTTAAACATTTTTTTATAATGGAGCTGTGCCAAGGGCCTCGGATGAAAGCGGCTCAAGTCCTCGCCCGGCCTCTTTTTTAAAAAGGAACGGGTAATATTCTCCAAGCTATATCCCGCAGCCAAAACAGAAGCAATAAACGAACCTGCACTCGAGCCCACATACGTTTGAATGGTCATTGCCCCTGGAGCAGACCGCTGGGCTTCGCTCTGCAAGCCATTATAAAACTCGAACCCATTCTCTTGGAGCGCATAGGCGACGCCAATATGGAAGGCCGCGGCTTTTGAGCCTCCTCCGCTCAGGACTAGGGCTACTTTCTTTTTCTTCGGAATCTGAATTCGTGGTGCAACGACCATAATTATCGATCCTTTGATTCAAGAATACTTGAATTTTGGCGCTTTGGAAATACAATCAAAGGATGACGAACGATTCTAGTCAGGACCATTGGGTACCCTTAGTTGAATTCTCGGTGAAAAAAGGAATTAGTTTATCTACCTTAAGGCGGTACATTAAGTCGAATAAAATTTTATGGAAACTAAAAGAGGGTCGTTATTTAGTTTTGGATGATGGGTCTCTCCAAGCTCCTCGTAAGCATTTACCGGATCAACTTGACCCTGCCGTCAGCAAAAAGAAAGATGTTGAATCCCGTTTAAAAACATTAGAGGCCGAATTGCAAGCCGCGAATGAAGAACTGGCCGAACTGAAAACCTTAGTCGCTTTTTACGAGGAAAAATGGTCTCAAATCCCAAACAAAAAATAAGGCGTCTGGCCTTCGCGCTTAAAAAAAAGAATCAAACTCTAGGAGTCATCCTTTTGGCGGTCGCAATGATTCTTGTTCCGTCCATTAGCCACGCCGACCTTGAGCACGACCGAATTTATGCCCTTGAAACATTAAGTTGGCTGAATCCCATCGACAACATCGATGGCATCTTTACCGACTTCATGAACGACCAGTTCGAACAGTACTTTAAGCAGCAAACGCGGTTTAGAATCAAAACTCTTGGTAATGCCAGAAACTTGCTCCTTACTCATCCAGGAGCGAAGATTGAATACTTTAAGCTTGCAAAAGATCCGGCAATTTTAAAAAAAATAGCTCACCAGTTTCAAGTGGAGTCGCTTATTCGGCCTTCGATAAAGAAGGAAGGCGCAAGTTACCGCATTACTCTGGAGTGGGTCTATGCACCGAGGGGTGACGTGCTTTCGCAAACCGAGTTTCGATTTTATGACGCAGGCAATGCAGATGGACTTAAAAAGAGCGACTTACCTGGCTCCCTTCACCACGCACTTGACGAACTCATTTCCAAGCTCCCATTCTTAGGACAAATCACCGGTGTTGAGGGCGATACGGTAACCGTAAACATGGGAAAGAATCAGGGCATTAGTGAAAATGAGCTTTTGACCGTATTCACTCTCCAAACTTTAAAGCGTCACCCGCTTGAACACACCATCGAGGAATGGCGCTGGGAACCGATTGGCAAGATTAAGGTCACCCAGGTAGAGGAATCCTTACTTTTTGGCAAAATCATTCAAACTGAAAAAGACAAAGTCATCGAGCGCTACCAAAAAATTAGACAAATCCTTCCGGCCCCCATTGAGCCAGAGAAAAAAAATGTGTCCGCTCTTGCAGCCGACGATTCAACCCCCAGGCTTGGATACGTGGCTGGAAGTTTAGGCATAGGTTCGTACTCAAGGGATGTTGGCTACTCGGGTGGAGTTTCCGGACAGACTGGCGGAGGGCTTTCCTTTGGACCTCAAGTGGACAGTTTAGTTTGGTTGAATCCGAATTGGTTGGCGGAAGGTACTTTGGGGATGAAACTTTATAGCTATTCGGCAAAAGACAGTTCCTCGGGCGCTGCCTTAGGTTCGGGGCAAGGGGGCTCGGCTTTCTTATTTAAATTGTCTGCGGGCTACTGTTTTTTCCCTGGAACTTCCATTTTTGACCCTGCAGGCTG
>CAIMNF010000552.1 GCA_903842755.1 Oligoflexia bacterium | reverse complement strand
GATCTTTTTTTGAATTAATCAAAAACAGGAATATTAGAAACGATAGGGTAACGCAAAGGCACCTCATTAACTCGGGGGGTGTACGGCGCAGAACCGCAAGCAAGCGCTCTGTTTACAAACTGCTGCAAGATTTTACTGCTCAAGGTGTAACCTGCCAGATGGGGCGCTGGCTCATTCCCAGTGAACCGAAAGTCATCCTTGTCGGATTTAAAGAGCTTTATAATCAAAAAGACCGTATTTTAGCGCATTATTGGGAAAAATTCGGCGTCAACTCGCTTTTCGGCGGGCAGGATTATGTGGAGCCTGTTTTATTTGCCCATGCGGCTGGTTTATTGATCGAACAAATTTACAATCGTAGCTTATTTCAAGAACAAAAAAGAGTATTAGTCCATGCGCACGAATGGATGTCCTCTACCGCCCTGTTGCATCTCCGCGAAACAGCCCCGGAAATTGCAACGGTATTTACCACCCATGCGACGATTTTGGGTCGTTCGTTATCATCGATGGATGGAATTAAACCACTCCCCGCTTATCTTTCTGAAAAACCCGCTGCGGTTTGGGCAAGCGAAGTGGGAATCGAATCAAAACATTCTATTGAAGTGGTATCCGCTCGCGAAGCCGACTGTTTCACCACCGTCAGCCAAACCACGTCGGAAGAATGCGCAATCATTTTAGGAAAACCTGCGGATCGGGTGGTGTGCAATGGCTTAAGCGAAGGTGTTCCGGATTCAAAACTTCTGGCGCCAGGGGTAAAACAAAAAATGCGCCAGCGCTTGCTCAAGATTGCGGAAGGAGTGACCGGCAGTACTTATGACCCCTCACGCACCCATTTGGTAGCGACTTCTGGCCGCTACGAATTTAGGAACAAAGGCATAGACCTCTTTATAGAAAGTGTTTTGGAACTTGGCCGGGAGTGGGAAAGCCAAAAGCTGAATCAAAAGCTGATTGCCTTTGTGATGTGCCCTGCGGGTCACTCCAACCGAATCGAAAAAACAAAGCCAAATGGTGTACTCACCCATCAACTCACTCACGAAGAGCACGACCCCGTCATATCGATGCTTAAAAAATTCAATCATGTGAACTCGCCAGAGCGAGCAGTCCATGTGGTCTTTTTACCGCTTTATTTGAATGGGGTTGATCCAAGCCTGCCCGAAACCTATTGGGAATTGCTGACGGGAATCGATCTTGCCGTATTCCCTTCCTGGTACGAACCTTGGGGCTATACTCCGCACGAAGCCATTAGTTTGGGAATACCCACCATCACCACTGACTGCGCCGGGTTTGGACGATGGGTACAAGAGTCTGCTCCGCAAGGAACCGAAACGGGAGTACAAGTCATCCGTCGCCTTGGTGCCTTTACGCCTCCGCATAATTCTTACGAATCCGCGCGGTACGAACTTAAAAAAGGCATCGGTGAATTTCTTGCTTTGCCGCAAAAAGGCCGCGAGATTAAGGTCAAGGCGGCAATTGAAACCTCGCACAAGCTGCGCTGGAAAGAGTTAATTCAAGGATATCAAGCGGCTTATACGACGGCAGCAAAGCGGGCCTCCTTGCGTGTCTCCAGCAGCCCTCGTTTTAAGTTTCGCTCTTTTTCGTGGGGAAATGTGGTTGCCCCATCGCCTTTTAGTCATTCACGCGCAAGTGTTCGGCATTTTAGCGTCACGGCCCCTTTTCCAGAAAGTGAAAAATCCGTTCGCCAATTCATGAGTCGAAAACTTCAATGGCGATGGAACCCAAAAGTCATCCAGCTTTTTTCAAAAGTGGACCCGGTCCTGTGGCAACAAGTCGATCAGTCCCCTACGCTTTTTATGAAAAACGCGTCCGACGACGTCATGAAGAGAGTTTATGAAAATCCCGAACTCAAAAAAATCTACGAAGGAATTCAGGACGACGCTCATCACGGAAACGAATCCAAATCCCCGGTGGAACGCGCTTACTTTTGTATGGAGTACGGAATTTCGGATAAACTCCGGATTTACAGCGGCGGACTGGGTATTTTAGCCGGAGACCATCTCAAGACCGCTTCCGACCTTAAAGTTCCCCTCGCCGCCTTCGGACTGTTTTATCAGTACGGATATTTTAGGCAGGGATTAAGCCCCGAAGGGCAACAGCTTGCGCATTATCACCGCTCTGATGTCGAAAATTTAAAACTTAGCTTAGTCACGGATCCAAACGGTGGTCGCCTCTTGCTTTCGGTTCCATACCCTGATGAAAGCAAACTTTACTTCCAAAGTTGGCGTCTTGATCTGAGCGATGTTTCGCTTTACCTCTTAGATTCAAACGTCATGGAAAACCCCGTCCACCTGCGAAATGTCACCGACCGCTTGTATGCCTCTGAACCCGGAAAACGGATTAACCAGGAGTGGCTGCTCAGCATGGGGGGATTAGAACTGATCCGAAGATTAGAGCTGCCTGTTAAAATTTTTCACATGAACGAAGGCCACACCGCCTTCTTAGTCATGGCCCGCATGTTAGAACTCATTGAGAATAAAACGCTAACCTTTGACGAAGCATTTTACTACGTCCGCTTTAGCACGCTCTTTACCACTCATACACCTGTCCCTGCTGGCCACGATGAATTTCCCCTGGATGAAGCCCTCCGACTGATCCGATCGCGGATTAAGGATCCCGAATTAATCGAAAAGTTTGTGGCACTGGGCGCTTCCCTAAAAGGAGTAGGATCAGAAAATACCTTTAGTATGACGGGCCTTGCCTTTCGCGGAAGCCGCTGGGTGAACGCCGTCAGCAAAATCCACCAACGTGTTTCACAACAAATGTTTAATAAACTTTATCCCGAGCTCGAAGAACAAGAGGTCCCCGTCGGTTACGTGACCAACGGCGTGCATGCGCCGTCTTGGATCACTCCCGAATGGCAATCGTTGTTTTACGAGGTTTTAGGTGATGAATGGCCTGAGCGCCTGAGTGACACCGCGTTTTGGAAAAAACTAGAAGAAGTCCCTCTAGAACGAATCGCAGCTATTAAACAAACCTTAAAGAACCGATTCATCACCTGGGTCAGGAAACGCCTCGGCGATGAACTAGCGCAAGGCTCACACCGACCAGACTATGCGGCCATTTTGGCGCGCTTGGACTCGAACACGCTGATCATCTCGCATGCCAAACGGATGGCCCCCTATAAACGTGCCGATTTATTGTTTCAGGATCCAAATAAATTGTATGAGCTGATTCAGAAAAGCCCAGTTCCTATTCTTTTTGTTTATGCAGGAAAAGCGCATCCTGCCGATGGAATGGGGCAAGAGGTTCTCCAACGCATTTCGGCTTGGAGTCGGGACCCCCGGTTTATCGGCTCCATTCTCCTACTGGAAGACTATGACCTTTCATTTGCGCGCAGACTTTTAGCGGGTTCCGATGTTTGGCTCAATACTCCTTTACGCCCCCTAGAAGCTTCCGGCACTTCAGGAATGAAAGCGGCCATGAACGGCACTTTACATTTTAGCATTGCCGACGGCTGGTGGCCTGAAGCGTACAATGGCGTTAACGGATGGATGATGGGCGACGGAAGTGAGCTTTGGGATAAATCACTGCAAGATCATTTTGACCGCAGCCGTTTATTGAATATTTTAGAGCATGAAATTCTAAAGGACTACATTCAGGTGGATGACACGGGGATTTCCCGCGCCTGGACCCGTCGAATTAGAAATTCCATAAGCAGCATTTTGCCCATCATGAACTCGGAACGCATGTTTCACGATTATCAATCCCGTTTTTATGAGCCTGCCATTCGCACGACCGAGCAATTAAAAAAGAACAATTACTCGGAGCTTAAAAAAATGGTGCAACTCAAAAACACGCTGCGTACGCACTGGGATCAGCTTACCTTTGAATCCGTCGATTTAGAGAAATTTGGTGCCGAGACGGTCACGCGCCATCAACCCTCCGAAGCCGTAATTGAACTTTCGCACCCTGGATTAAATTCCACGCATATCCAAATTCAAGCCATTATTGGCCGCCGGGTAAGCAACGCCCATTCGCGGGAATTTAAGACGTTAATCCTCGAACCTATCGGAAGCCCCAGCGAGGGAAAAAGCAAATGGTTCCTCAAGCTGCCAAATGATCACTCGGGCGAATACTCGCTTGCACTTCGAGCAATGCCGAAGAGTCATCCCGAGATAGATGATCCGTCGTTTGAGTTGCGAATGATTAAGTGGATGTAGGAAACTGCCTCCCGAGTGTGCTGAAAAAAATAAGAAAATCCAAACTTTTCAGATAGTTATCGGCGGCTTCCAAAAACTAGTTCAGCTCACCAGAGGTTCTTTCTACAAGGCGATCGAAAAACGAACTCTTTTCTTGCTTGAACATCAGCACTGTGAGGGGGCAGTTGATTTTTGATCTCGCGGGCTCACTCTAGGATATTAGATTTCATCACAGGAAACTGCTCGAATCTTACCTGAAGAGAAGTGGTTGTCCCGGTACTTCAGTACGATGGTGCCTTTGCAAGCCATGCCCGCCTTGAAAAATTTTAAATGCCCAGAAAGTTTAAAGTCACTTGGACATTGATTCGAAAAAAGATGTGAAATCGAAAACCCGGCGTCTTGTAGTCCATCAGCACTTACGTTTGTGGCATCAGGGATGGTGCTTTGAATGACTTCATCCATCCGCTTAGAAGAATCCACCCCGTATTGGCAAGCCAACACATTAATACCCACTAAAAGAGTAAATCCGATCACAATTACTTTTTTCATGCTGTCTCCTTGTTCAATCGTTTCCGCGTCAGCTTCGCCAGCATTTTATAGGCGATCACGGGCGAGTAATACGTCGCTGTTTATAGCAGCTCTAGTCGATTTTGGGTATGAGGAATTAAAAAAATATTTTATATGGTTT
>CAIMNF010000551.1 GCA_903842755.1 Oligoflexia bacterium | reverse complement strand
TTTGTTTACAATGGGTTTGTTTCGGCAGCCTCCGTCGGCCGAATGGCCAACCTCATATTTTAACGTATTAAAAACCACTTGAAATCCTCAATGAAATCAAACCTTCACCCCATCCAATTTGGCTAATTTGGACAGTAGTGGGTTTTGAGTAACCGTGCCCCGCGCATCCACCGAATACTGCACCTGCCCTGCGGCATCGTAGAACGTCAGCGTGGTTGTCAGTAAATTGCCCGGCGAGTTCATTTGATACCTCCCTCGGTTATGCTTTCAAATTCCAGCCCCTTCAACAGTTTTGGTAAAACATCATAGAATTGCCCGCAAAACTTTATTATCATATCGCAGGCAGGCTCAACTTCTTCGGGCAGTAAACATTCCCAACTTGTCCCACCTAACCCAAGCCATCTTCCAAAGGATATGCCCTCTTGCAGTCTCATAGCCGACATCCAAAGCTCCGGGGGAAACGGAGGATTAGGAATTGTTTCCTCACTTTCTATTCCGTGGACATAATCTAAGACGCGTGCTCGACCGCTAAATTTGAAAAAAGTGTAAACTATCCAGCCGGAAAATTTCATCTCATACCGCAGGTCGGGATATTCACCAGTTGGAATCTTGATGCACCGGCTTTCAAATGCATTGAGAAATTTGGACGCAATGACCTTTTTGATCTTGCTCTTGCTGGCAAATTTTATTTTTTCCCCGTTGGTCCCCAATTGGGGCACTCTGACTCCATTGAACTGGCTACCAAATTTAAAAAATCTGTTTAATAAAATGTTTTCATCAGTTGAAATACTTTCCCCCAACACCGGAAGAATTTTGGAATGTATAAATTTCAACCGGCCATGTGACAGCATCAATTGTTCACCTTTGTCAAGTTGCTGCATAAACTGATATAATTCCCAACATGCGCCGTGTTTAAACAACCGGAGATTCGGAAAACCTTCGTTGATTTCTTTCTCAGACTCGGAAATTGACCAAAGATAATACCGAATTTCAAATTCCTGTTTTGCTTCGATGAATTTCATTTTATGGTTCCTCGACGTTTGTAAAGGGGTCAGTCCAACGTATTGTGCTATTTTCATCGAATGCGCTGTTTTGCTGCGGCACACCTGTCCGGGCTTGGCCAGAAACCGCCGCCAATTCCCGTCATTCCGGAAAATTGCCTTCGCAAACTTGATTCGCATTGGCCGCGCGATGCCCCAACCAATACCAAACCAGTCCGTTAGTTGTCGCGCATAATCTATGCCCCCTTTACGCCCGGGGCGCTGGACAAAAAAATTTTGACGGAGCGCGGCTGTGTGCGCTAGCACCAGCCGCAGCAATGTCCGAACATTCAGCCGCGCCGGATGGTTCCACGCATCCGTTGCAAACCACCTTGCTGCGCTTAGCTTTCATCCCAGCCGGGATCGGCGAGGCCTGGTAAACCGGAACAATTCTCCTCAACCGGGATCGCTCAACCCAGCGTGTCATAGGGGGCTCATAAATGTTTCCGAAAAATATTGTGCCGCCCGATGCTTTGTATTAGAAATGCGATTGACATTAATCCACCGTAAACTCTTAATAACTATGAATCTTAAAAAAATGACGAAATGGGTCAGTGCCGGTGTTTTGGCGCTGATGATGGGTGCCGGCACTGTTCAGGCAGGGGGCGCCCTGGCTCAATGGCCCAACTCTCCCGGTCCCGGCGGTGATGCCGGTGCCGGCACCGGATTAGATTATCCATATTCAGACTACCGCCTGAGTTCTTTTGGATCTTATAGCGTCACGCTCTCCAATTTGACTTCGGTGGCCGCGTCGGGGTATAAATTCGTTGATTTCAAATTAACGTTTGGTTCTTCCTATGGCGTGGGCGCACTCACCGCCCAATCGTGGAATGATGGTTTTATGACGGTCACCGGCGTCATCAGCGGCAGCACGGAAACGGTTGATTTTTCGGTTGATAACGCCAATCTGGCCAACCAACCCACCGTTATTTTCACAACCCCCAACTTTGCACCATACAACGCCCAAGGCATGAACAACATGACCGTTACCGCGCTGGAAGTCACCCCCGAGCCGGGCACGTTTGCTTTGGTGGGCTTCGGTTTGGCCCTGGCCCTTTTAGGTCGTAAATCGCTTCTCCGCCGCCGGACGGCCTGAGCAAACCGGCTGACCGGTCTTGGTACGATGGTTTTTGGGGGTCAAAAGACTACTTTTGACTCCCTTTTTTCTTGGTAAATTTGCCCCAACAGAAATCTGTGCCCCATCGCTTTCCTTGAAGGGGGGGGGCAGTCCATAAAGGGGTCCAACATATTGTGCTATTTTCATCGTGTGCGCTGTTTTGCTGCGGCACACCTGTCCGGGCTTGGCCAGAAACCGCCGCCAATTCCCGTCATTCCGGAAAATTGCCTTCGCAAACTCGATTCGCATTAGCCCCGCCACAACCCAACTGATGCCAAATCAGCCCGTTAGTTGTCGCGCATAATCAATGCCGGTACGAACCGGAGTGATAGGTAACAAACGAACCGGAGTGATGGGTTACACTACCAGACAATATGTCTTGGAAAAATGTGACCCCTATGGAAGAAATCATTCGATTTGTGATGTTGGCGCAGAATGCGCGTTTTACGG
>CAIMNF010000550.1 GCA_903842755.1 Oligoflexia bacterium | reverse complement strand
TGTTTTTTAAGTTCAAGTGCTAATTTTTCCTGAAGTCGTCCCGATAGAAAAGGTAAACGGAGCCTAGGTGGAAGGACCCAAAAACATTGAGTGTTTTTGATAGTGGTCCTCATTTTAGTGAAGCTCGAAAAAACGCTCTCTTTCGAAGCAGGCTCTTGAGAGATTTTTACAAAGTCGTTTGTTCCCAGTGCGATAATTATTTTTGTTGGATGAATTTTTTGAATCAGGTCGTGCAGGGAAGTGAAGCTTACGGGCGCGACTCCTGGCTCGACTTGCTTGGCAGTTCCGGGCACTTTCAAGGCATAATTAATATCGAAGGATTGGAGGGTGTGATCCATCCACGATTGAATCGTTGAACCCGATACGCTAAACTGATAGAATTGTTCGGCGGAATCAAAATGTTTTTCTAAAAGAGTTTCGCGTAGGCCGTCGCCAAAGCCTCGGACTGAGTGGGAATCCCCCACGAAGAGAGTCGTGCTCCAGACCAAAGGCGAAAAGAGTAAAAATGGAGCAGCCAAAAGGTAAGGATTCATTGAAATCCTTTTTTTAGCTCTTGGATTAAAGAGCGAGCAAAGATCTTTGCTCCTTCCATTGAAAGGTGAATGCCATCCTTTTCTCGAATCCTTACACTTTGGCCCGAGAAATTTAAATAGCTAGCAAAACTGCCGTCTTTGGCGCGAATTTCTTGAGGCGCGGGAATAAATTTTGCACAATGGTCCACTGTGTGTTGCACCAAGGAATTGAGAGTTGACACATGTGAATCATAGCGGGCATCCCGCATGGGTGGAACGCCTACCCAGTATACTTTTGTGGTCGCAGAACAGAGCATCTCCGTCATGGTACGAACACGCTTTTCATAAATTGATTTCCACGATTCACTCCCAAAGGTTACTGGTGTGTGATCGACTTGTATTCCTTGGGTATCATTCGTGCCTAAGAATACAAAAATTGCGTCGTATTTTTTTTGATGGGTCAGTTCTTTTACTTTTTCGGGCCAATTAAAGAATTCAGGACGAGCGAGGCCCGTTGCCGACTTCGCAAATATTTCTGCATTCGAGTGGGGTATTTCTCGCTCAAGCAATTCTTGTAGTACAGGAGAAAGGGCCGTTTTTAACATGGAATCACCTAAAGCTAAGTAGTGAGGAGAAGCGGGCGTCTCGGGCTCTTTGATTGATTCCACCGGTGGTGCTTCTACGGAGGGTGTACTGGTGGCAGCGGTTTCGACGCCAGCGGGTGACCGCCATTCGAGTTGTTGCGGTGATAACAGACTAAACCGTTGAAGCGGTGATTGAGGGAAAAATTCAATTGGCAAAGGTGTCGTCATTGCAAAATTAAATTGATTGGTTTTTCGATAGTCTAAGAAGGTGGAGCGGAGGGTAATCAATGGGCTATCCGATTTAAGCGGGTTTGTCGCGCCAGAAACGACATCACTGATCAGCGAAGCAATGGGTTGGAGGATGGGATCTTTAATTTCTAGTGCCCAATCTTTGAGTGCCGAAGGGCAAAGGACCACGGCGGTGGCTAGAGCATATAAAAATATCTGTCTGGTCTTTTTAATAACGTTCGTCATCGTCAAAACCTAAAATAGATGAATGGCGCGATTTCATCTGGACGAAGTGCCGTCAGGATTGCAATCAAGATACCAAGGACTACACCGAGCGCGGGAGCAGGAAACTTTTCCATAAGTCGAGTAAATCCTTCATAACCGTGGGTCGGTAAGAAATGTAAGCTTGCTCCGAGCGCGACCAAAAAGACAGTGAAGGGAGTGGTTCGAGTATTGGTACGACTAAAATCAAAAAGGCATTCTAAGAAATTTCCTGCGCTGCTTAACGAATCACTCCGGAAAAAGATCCAAGCAAAGCAGACAAAGTGAAAGGTAAAAACAGTACTCCAAAACGCGGAAGCGGCCGGGTCGGTCGAGGGGGGTGTCTGCTTTTCTTTAAAGAGCCTTTCCACGACCAATCCGCACCCATGGAGTAATCCCCAAATCACAAAGGTCCAGGCCGCTCCATGCCAAATTCCCCCGAGAAACATCGTGAGAATAAGGTTTCGCACCATTTTCTTTTTTCCCTCATGTGAGCCACCTAAAGGAATGTATAAATAATCCCGCAACCATCGGGATAGCGAAATATGCCAACGCTTCCAAAACTCTTGGAGCGAAGAAGAGCGATAGGGTTGGTTAAAGTTTTCAGGAAAAGTGTAGCCAAGCAATGCCGCAAACCCAATGGCCATGTCACTGTACGCGCTAAAATCGCAGTAAATTTGCATTGCATAACCATAAAGCGCTAACCAGGCATCTAAACCGCCCATTTTTTGCGGAGCTTCAAAAACAGGATCGACAAGGTCAATCGCCAAATAGTTCGCGATGATCATTTTTTTAATCAGCCCAGCCGCAATCAGCAGCAAAGCATGATGGGCTTTAGTTGAGGTGAGCTCGCGTGGGCTTTCCAATTGCGGAATAAATTCGGATGCCCGAACAATGGGGCCAGAAACCAAATGCGGAAAAAAAGAAATGAAAAACAAAACATCGAGGGGTGATTTTTTAGCCTGGAGGTGCCCGTGGTAAACATCGACAATGTAGCTAATGCCTTGAAAAGTAAAAAACGAGATCCCCAGCGGCAAGGCAAGCTCGACAAGGGGTGGGGCGACGTGGATGTGGAGCGCTTGAAGGAAATTACAAAGGGAGCTGGAAAAAAAATTAAAATACTTAAACAGGCCGAGCACGGAAAGGTTTACGCTAATGCCAAAAATTAAAATGCCTTTTTTTCTGGTTTTAGAAAGCCACAGGCCAAGACCGTAATTGGCAAGAGTGCAGCCCACCAGTAAGCCAAGAAATTGCGGATCCCAAGTTGCATAAAAAAAATAGGAGGCCAGTAAGAGGAAAATTTTCCGAGCGGTATTTTGCTCTTTGAGAAGCCAAGCGATACCGAAAATAAAAAAGAAAAATAAAGCGAAATTTACCGTTGGAAATAGCATAATCCCTGTAAGCCTCATCGGCAAATGGGGATAAAAATAAAGGCTTCGTTTTAAGAGGTGGCAAGCCATCCTTGCGCACGGTAGTCCAGAAACGCGCTTTGAATACACTGGAGCGCAACGTCGGAATTCAAACGCTGATTGAAATCATAAATAGCCTCTTTGAGTAAAAGCTCGCGCTTAATTTCGCGCTTTACATTCTTAAACGTCAGGCCCGCAGACATGGATTCAACTTCTTGACGGTGAAATTCAAAGAGGAATTCTAGGGAGGATTCGGTTAGTTTGAGTTTAAGGACCAGTTGTTCCAGTGACGCCCAATCTTTGATTTTTGGAGGCGTCAATTTAATCTCAGCGAAGCCATTCTTTCCGGCGGAAATGGACTTGAGTGCGAAACGTTCATTTTGGATGAGGGTTTGGTAAAAATCGGACAAATGGATATGGGGAACAATGGTCAGTTTTAAATGGCCAATTTTTTCAATTTCGGGTTGACTAGATAATATATTCAATACTTTATTGTACAATAGGCTTGGTGTTAGATGATTTTGCCCA
>CAIMNF010000549.1 GCA_903842755.1 Oligoflexia bacterium | reverse complement strand
GGCTGCATTCCCTCAAAGGCACTTTTAGATTCAAGTGAACATTATTCCATCGCCCAAACGAAGTTTCAAAAGCACGGTATTGAGCTTTCGGGAATTAAACTAAACTTAGCTCAAATGATGACCCGTAAAAACGAAGTGGTTAAACAGCTGACCCAAGGGGTGGCTGGACTTTTTAGAAAAAATAAAATTGATTGGGCCCAAGGCTTGGGGCGTTTTGCGGGAATCGAAGGGAATGATAAAATTGTAGAAGTCGATGGCGAAAAGCGCCGGACCTTAAAAGCTCCCAAAGTACTCATCGCGACGGGCAGCGAAGTGATCGAACTTCCTTTTTTAAAGTTTGATGGTAAAAAAATTATTTCAAGCACCGAGGCCTTAAGTTTGGCCGAAGTTCCAAAACATTTAATAGTTATCGGCGGCGGTGTGATTGGGCTTGAAATGGGTTCGGTTTGGAAACGCTTGGGCGCAAAAGTAACCGTCGTAGAGTTCGCGGACCGAATTTTAAATATCATGGACTCCCAAATTGTGGCCGAGGCCCAAAAGTCCTTAATAAAGCAAGGATTGGAGTTTAAAGTAAACACCCAGTGTACGGGCGCCAAAGTGGTGGGCAACCAAGTGCTGGTGGAGGTGGTAAATCGCTCAACCCAAGCCAAAGAAGTCATCGAAGGCGATGTCGTGCTCGTTTCTACCGGGCGCAGGCCTTACACCGACGGCTTAGCACTGAACACGATTGGTCTTGCAGCCGATGAAAAAGGGCGCATTGATATTAACGACCACTTTGAAACCAAAGTAAAAGGCGTTTATGCTGTGGGCGACGTTGTTCGCGGCGCGATGCTTGCCCACAAGGCCGAAGAAGAAGGTATTGCTGCAGTAGAAATCATGGCCGGTCAAGCCGGTCACGTAAACTACAACTCTATTCCTTGGGTGGTTTACACTTGGCCCGAAATTGCAGGGGTTGGACCAAATGAGGATGAGCTGAAGGCAAAGGGCATTTCTTATAAAGTAGGCACCTTCCCCTTCATGGCAAATGGTCGCGCGATTGCAATGGCCGAGTCCGAAGGTTTAGTGAAAATTATTGCGGACACTAAAACGGATCGTGTTTTAGGAGTTCATATTTTTGGTCCACGTGCGTCCGATATGATTGCCGAAGCCGTTACGGTTTTGGAATACGGCGGATCGGCCGAAGACATCGCGCGCACATGCCACGCTCACCCCACGCTTTCCGAAGCGGTAAAAGAGGCTGCTTTGGGCGTAGAGCAGCGTCGAATTCATTTATAAGTAAGTGTGTTGTAAGTTGTACCCGTAGCTCAGCTGGATAGAGTGTCGGCCTCCGGAGCCGAAGGTCAGAGGTTCGAATCCTCTCGGGTACGCCATTTTTCTATGGTCGCGTAACATTGTAAAGTCTAGACACAGAAGTAGAAGATAAGTTCGTACTCCAAACGCGAACATCGTCTAACGTTCCTGTTGCAGAACTATCGTGGTTTGGTGACGCACCGATAATCAGTGGATAGGTAGAGCCCAAGTTGTTGGTATCTGAAGTTTGCAATACTTGGGTGCCGTTCTCATAAACAGTTAGATTTGTACCATCTAAAACCAAAACCCAAAATTGCCATGCAGAGGTGCTGAGAGACACGCCGGTGGTTATATCTGGACCATTAATCCATGCTGCAAAAATATTGGAATTATTTGGGTAAATGCCCAGTACTTTGCTTCCTGAAGCATTTGTACCCAAGCTAATGATTCGATCCCCATTATAAGTATGCCCTGAAGTGCCCAAGAACCAGAACGCGAGAGTCACCGGACTCGCATTAATAGTCAAATTACTTGAAGAGGTGAGGTATTGAGTAGATCCTGCACTAAAGACATTCGTACTGGAATTAGAGAATGAAAAAGCTGAATTGGAAAAGTTAAAACGATCTGGTACCAACGAAGGCGAGTTGTAAAGTGTTCCATTATTAGCAAGTAAGGAAATATCGTTTGAATTCCCATTAAAAGGGTAAAATAGAGTAAGTGCCGAATCAAAATATTCTCCGAGTGGGTTATAAATGGCGGAATTATTATTGGCATCGGTCGCAACAACATTAAAATAATAAGAGTTGCCCGAAGTCAGACCCGTTACATTCGCAGTGGTGATATTTGTTCCCGAAGTAATTAGTGTCCCTGCTTGGACTTCAGCCAAGCTATTAAAACTACCGTAGCTAGGATTCGCTGTAGATTGGTAAACTGAATAGGTGATCGAAGTCCCTGCAGTAGAAGTCGCAGCAGCCCAATTTAGAGTGGTCCCGGTACCTCCAATCGCAGTTTCGCTGATTTGTGTGTTATTCACAGAAATACTATTCGCGGGAACTCCATTGGAAGAGTTTCCGGAAATAAGTCCCCCTCCGCACGCGGTTAAAAGGTTCGTGATGATCCAGCTAAGGCCGATTGATTTAAAGTTCCAATTTCTATTCATTTAGCTTATTCCCTCGGTTAAAAATGAAGTCCTATCCCAATACGCAGTTCATTCGAAAACTGAGGCTGAAAAACCGCAAGATAACTCGCCCAAATTTCAGGATGCAAATTGAACGGCGATAACTGATAAGAGGCTACGGGTCCTACAGAAAAGCCGGTGCTGCAGCCACTGCAGTTCCAAGTTTGGGCTCCTATTTCCATTCCAGCCTTCCAGTCTTTTGTAAATTGATATTCTGCAGCCGCTAGATATTCGAAGGCGGCAAATGTTGAACCGTTCTGCTGCTTCAAATAAGTGAATCCTAAGTCAATGCCTATGCTGAGATCTGAAGAAAGGGAGTATCGTGGTGTGTATTGTAGAATGCCGCTTCCGCTCTCGCCACCGTCCTGTAAAACGCCAATCCACCCTAATTTAATGGTGGAGAATTCGAATTCGCTTCCTTGCGCCAAAAGAAGAGAAGAGAAAGTGCAAAAGCTTAATATCAAAAACTGGAATGTGCGTTGACTTAGTTTGATCTTCGTTTTCATGGATAGTTTAATTTTAACTAAAACAAAAAACGTTTTGCAATAGGAATTCAATGCAAATCGTTTAAAGAATTAGACCATCCCAAAAGTGAATATTTTGCCCTGCGCTAAACAGGCTCATCGCAAATCACTTAACATCATTCGATGTTTAAACTCCAAAAGTCTTAAGGCAAGTAATGCATAATCGGATCAATCACCCCTTGGGTAATCGGGCTGTAAGTCTTCCGAATCTGATGAGCGTAAAGCGCAATAATTTCTTTTTTGAAGTCTTCATTGGAAGAATGATCGATCGCTTTGTAGATGGGCTTGATCATAATTTTTCGGGAAACGCGGGTGATGAAGTCTCGCACCAAATCAAAATCCTGGGTGTAGTTCCAAGTTACCGCCAAGGTGCACCACTTGGAAATGACCTCGGGATTATTCGTTTTACCAATTCCAAGGGAATTTCTCAGGGCGGTGATTCGCTCGGGCGATTGCGCAAAGTCACTCGAAAGGCCATCTAAGATTCGAATTTTTGCCATGAAGTGAATGGGGCTAAGGTCATTCATCTCAGGGGATAGCACAAGGTTTGGATTTTCATTTAATGCGCTGACCATTTGGTCCGCTTTTGTCACGTCTGCTGATTCGGTGATGGGCCAATGGGTAGGCATTTGCGGGTTGTAAACCCACTCGTCAATCAATTCGTGCGAAATTGGAGTGACAAACGGATAGTGATCTAAGAAATCTAAAAATTGTTCGGTAACAATCGATTGATATTTAAATTTCTTCATATAGGCCAACGTAAAGCGATCAAAACTTTCTCGACCCACCGTTTGTTCTAACTTTTTCAGAAAAAACTCTCCACGGTAGTAAGGAATCTGGCTTGCAACAATGCTTGGGTTCCGACCATCCATCGGTTCTTTCAGTGCCGCATCGCGGATATGGTCGTGGGAATCCAATACATCTTGAATATCTTTGCGATCGATTCCCTCGCGGACTTTCACAATGGTATCGGAATAAGCCTTGCCCAAGACCTTTTCCACAATTCGCTGTTCGGCGTAGGTGGTCCAGCCTTCATTGAGCCAAAAATCTTCCCAAGTTGCATTCGTAATCGTGTTACCACTCCAGGAATGCGCTAATTCATGCGCTAAAACCCAAACATCGCTCCGGTCACCCGTTACAATGACGGTGTTTGCAAAAGTCAGGAGCGGATTTTCCATCCCTCCATAGGTAAACGAAGGCACCATGAGTACGTCATAACGCCCCCAAAGGTATGGACCGTAAAGCTCTTGTCCCGCTTTTAAAAACTGCTCTAAAACAGAGAATTCCTTGGCAGCGGCACCGACTAACGACGGTTCTGCATAAACACCCGTATGCGGTCCCGTCGCTTGAAACGAAATATCGCCGACGGCAAGAGCGATCAAATAGCTAGGGATCGGAATGTCCATGTAAAAGTGATACCGGCCTGAGGCAATTTTTTGCTGAGGATTATTTTTTGAGCTCATGAGCGCGATAAACTTCGGATCGACTTGCACATCCGCCGAATACGTCATCCGTACGGAAGGGGTATCTTGCATTGGAATCCAGGCCCGCCCATTCACGCTTTCGCTGTGGGTGTAAAAGAAAGGAAGTTTCCCTCCGCGAGTCATCTCGGGAGTCACCCACTGAAAGGATGCCGAATCCCGATTTGCAGTATAGCTGATTTTTAATTTTACGGTATTTGGGGCCAGTTTGATGTCTAGCCCTTGGCCCATAAAATCATCGCTCTTTGCTGTTGGATGAATTGCAGAATACTTTAACGGTTGCTCAATGCCGCGTGCGCTAATGCCCGTGACCGAATGAATCGTTAATTCTTTTGCATCAATTAACAGGTCGGTTGTTTTCGGGGCAATTCTTTTGATGGTTAAAGTTGCTTGCCCCCGGAAAGTTCTTTTCTCTGGATCGACTTTAGCGCGAAGATGCAGGTGCGTGACTACGATTTGTTCGTAGTTGCTGAGGGTGCTTTCGTCTCGGGTTGGAGGTGTTGCGTGTGTGACTTTGGCAATAAGGAGCAGGGCAGTGAAAGCAACGAAGGGACGACAAAGTGAAAAAATCTTCATGTGATCCTCTTTTGGGTTTCTTCGAGATGACAACGAGTTTTTACAGGATTACACCTAATTTGTGTATTAAATTATGCAACCAATTCCACTCCACTATAGTGGTTGCAAACTGTCCCCTTACTCTGCTGACGATAACGGGGGAGTTGAAGTCTTTTCTCGGGAAATCAGTACAGTTTAGTCTATTCGCAGCCAGAGTTGTTTCTTGAGAATCTTCTAATTGTTTGTTTTGATTATATTTTTAGAATTTTTTAAGCACGGTCGGGGGGCAGTTTTACTTGTTCACGGTACTCATATCCGCGTAACGATCCCCAGCAGTGATCCCAACCGGAAAAAGGGCGGACAGAGATTTTAACTCTGCATCACTTAGCTTAATTTCAAGTGACGCGGCATTTTCTCTAAGGCGCCCTGTGCTCTTGCAGCCAGGAATCGGAACAAGATCATGGCCCTGATGAAGTACCCACGCCAATGCTAATTGGCCCGGAGTGCAATTTTTGTCTTGTGCAAATTTCTTAAATTGCTCAAGTAATCGCAAATTTTTCTGGAAGTTTTCGCCTGTAAAGCGAGGGTGGTAGCGACGGTAATCATCGGCCGGTAGTTCTTCAATGTTTTGAAATCGGCCGGTCAGAAATCCGCGCCCTAAAGGACTGTACGCCACAAAACCGATCCCTAGCTCTCGGACAGTACCGAAGATCTCCGCTTCCGCGTCTCGGGTCCAAAGTGAATACTCGGTTTGAAGTGCTGAGATCGGATGCACTTTGTGTGCACGGCGAATCGTTGCAGGAGCAGCTTCGGACAAACCTAGGTATTTCACTTTGCCCTCTTTTACTAACTCAGCCATGGCTCCCACGGTTTCTTCGATCGGAATTTTGGTGTCCACGCGGTGTTGGTAATACAGGTCGATCACTTCGATTTTTAATCGCCGAAGAGAATCTTCGCAACATTTCTTCACATAGGCCGGGTCGCCCGCTACTCCTAGAAATTTCCCGTCCTCGCTGCGCTTGTTCCCAAACTTAGTGGCAATAATAAACTGGTGACGGCGACCGGCAATGGATTTGCCTAAAAGTTCTTCGTTTTTGAAGGGGCCGTACATATCGGCTGTGTCTAAAAAGTTGATTCCTAATTCTAACGCTAAATCGAGCGTGGCAAGGGATTCCTTTTCGTCGCGGCCGCTATAAAATTCGGACATTCCCATGCAGCCCAAGCCTAGTCGTGGAACTTTTAAACCTTGGTTTCCTAATGCGATCGTATTCATGGGTTTACTATGCGTTAAATTTTAGGGAATGGCAAAAAGTTAAAGGCAAAAAGTTAGAAGCAGATGCCTTGTGCAATTTTCTAAGTTTAATGCCGAAATTTTCCGGTAAAGTCATTAGGGTTGCATTTTAGTTTTGCGTGATTAAAGCTAAGGGCGTCGCAAACATGAATCCTACAACACTTCAATCACCCAAACATAAAGCTTTCGAAGCGCTCTCCATCCCGAGCTTCCCCTTATTCGTTGGCACATTTGTGTTAACCATGATGGCCGACAGTGTAGAACACGTGATCAGTTACTGGGTGGCGTTTCAAAAGTTTCAGTCGCCTGCATTAGGGGGATTTGCAGTCATTTCTCATTGGTTGCCTTATCTTTTGTTTTCCGTGGGCGTCGGTTCCTTGAATGATCGCTTTGATTCGCGGAGACTCATTCAAATCGGTGCTGCGTTATTTATGTGCGCGTCGCTGGGGTGGGGTTACTTTTTTGTAACGAATTCACTCACGATTCCTTTCGCAATGTTTCTTTTAGTTATTCACGGGTTTGCGGGCGTTTTTTGGTTAGTTTCTAGCCAAGTTTTGCTTTATGACTTGGTGGGCGTAGAAAAATTATCCAGTGCAGTACGGCTCAATGCAACCGCTCGGTATTTTGGAGTTTTGGTGGGACCTGGGGTGGGGAGTCTGATGATGTCCACACTGGGGCCCTCGCGGGGGATATTGTTCAATGCTTGCCTTTATCTCCCACTAATTCTTTGGTTGATCGGTGCACCTCATGGGCATCGTACTAAGCGATTGGAGCAATCCTCAAGTAAGCGGGTGCGGGGATTGAGCGATATTTGGGAGACGATTCAAGCGGTAAAATCCATTCCGTCCCTGGGGATCATGATTGTGTTATCGGGTGCCGCTTCTTTTTTTGTGGGCAATAGTTACCAAGCTCAGATGCCAGGCTTTGCGAACGATTTGGGGAATATTGAGCCAGGAGTTGCGTATTCGATGCTTCTTGCTGCGGATGCGGCAGGAGCATTGGTTGCTGGTATTACGTTGGAACTAGGTTTTCGATTTACCCAAATATCGCCAGGCGCAGCAATGGGGTTTGCCTTGGGGTGGGCAGCGGCATTGGCGAGCTTTGCGCTTACGAAAACGTATGCCTTGGCGTTGGGATTTTTATTCGCGGCTGGGTTTTGTGAGCTTTCCTTTAGTAGTATGAACCAAACGCTGGTTCAAATGAAAGCGCCCGATTCCATTCGGGGAAAGGTCCTTGGGTTATTTAGTATGTCATCCGCAGGACTGAGAATTTTTAGTGGACTTTTTGTAGGCTTGATCGGAAGTAGAATCGGGATTCATTTTTCTCTTGCAGGCGCTGCTTCCGTTTTTATTTTGGTCATTGTGGCAGTGCTTTATCCCCGACGTCAAAAATAATAAATAGCCTTTGCACTGATGGAGTTTTGAATAGGAATAGTGCCGTACTGGGAAGTGCTTGAGCCTAAGAAGCTAATCCAATACGCTGCAAACGTTAAATGATCAGAAAAATTATACTCTGGGGAAACCTGGAGCAATGCCGAACCATCCTGTGGATGGATAAATGCAAGGGCATTGGCGCCTAGCTTTTGAAATCCAACCTCGGGAACATCGACGCGCAAAAATAATTCTTGTTGGGCGAGTGGTTCTTGCTGGTCAGAGGCGTACTGCCGGACGTACCAGAGCTGGCTTCCTAAGATTGGTGATAATGCGCCCCATTTGTTCCAATTCGCAAAATCATTCTGATTAAACCCGGCTTGGTGGTAGATATATTCTAAATTGACGGTAAATTTACTTTCGCTGGTCCACGAAAAACCAAATGCGGCATCGTTTTGAAAAGCGCGATTCGTGCTTTGTTGCGGGAGGGGTGCAGTATTCTGCGGGAAGGTTCCCGTCGCTTCCGCAAATTCGGTTGCCCGTTCCGATAAATTGGGAGAAATGCTTCCAGCCCATTCGGCGTAGGCCACGATACTTTTTCCGACGACGTGACTTAAGTTCAAGCCAAAATGATTTCCCCATTCGTCATAAAAATAAAGCGCTTGCGGCGAAACATCGCCCCACTTTGTTTCGAGGGTCACCAGAGCTTTGGAATGCGCATTGGTTTGTCCGAAGCGAGGGTCAAACGCGGTCACGGTGGAATCGATCAGGGGGCTTTCAGTTTGAAGCCTTGGAACAAAAGAAGCAGAAAAGGTTGAAGATTCGCCCACCCACTCTGCTCGTGCCATGACCGTACCGAGTCGATTTTGCCGGAGCGCGGAGGGATCGATTGAAATTTGATTGACTTGGGAACGTTCTTTTAAAAAATCGGTCGGATTGTAGCCCAGAGCCACACCATTTCTGACGTTGATTCTTCCTGCTTCTAAGAAAAAGTGGGACGCAAGTTCGTAAGAGCCATAGCCTTCGCGCCAGTTGTCCTTGACTGTTTTTTGACTGGGAAAAGAAAAATCATTTTCAAGCGCGAGATTGATTCGTTCGCTCCAATGAAGCGAGAACCGTTCATTGGGGTGAAAGTGGATCACCAGATCCATCGCGCTTAAACTTTGATTTTCGGGGAGTGTGCTTGGCGAGGGCACCGTTAAATTGTTCCGTAGCCCCCAGTGCGTGAAGGTCTCATCCGCACTCCATTTAAAATTCCATGCGCCGGAAAGCGTTTCGTCTTTCCCTGATGAAGGTTGATGCGAAAGAGTAGCAGGAATTAAATTAAGATCGGAGTCTTCTTCTGCAAAAGCGACCGCGCAAAAAGACAGCATCAGGAGCACTTTGCCTAACACGTCAATCGGCCTTTAAGTGCGACAAGTAATCTCGCTGAAACCAATTATCGGGTACGGCTGTTTCTTTGTAATTTGAAAAATTCATCGTGGTAATGAGTTTTGGGTTTATGGCATCAATGATGATTGTTTCCGTGGGACGGTTTGCCCCCAGTTGCGGTTGGTACTTGTGATAATAAGCAATTTTAAGGAGCCGACCACTGTCCGAATAAAACTTACCCTTGATCGGATGAAAGGAATCCTTTTCTACCCAGTATTCAATTTTATTGTAAACGGCATCGTCCTTAAGATGGTCCAACTCTAAATGCCAACAGTTTCGCTTTTGATGGTCGGCATCTTCAAGACTGGTTTCATCGATTAGTTTCGGAGTATAGTCACGGGCAAAATTGACCGTGACCACATCCCCTTCGGAAGCTTGGCCCACGAGCCGTTGCTGCGGCGAAATCCGGACGCTTGATTTTGCCGTTGGATCGTAGAACCACATCGTTGTTCCATTCAGTAAAACAATTTTTCCGGAATCCCGCGAAGGCTGGCGATAATAGACCACGTTTTTGAATTGACCTGTCGATTTCTCTTCCTTCGAAAATACGGTAACCTTCACTTCGCTTTTGACGGCTCCCCCATCGTACTCGGTCAGTTGATTTTCAAGGCGGAAGGGTTTTTCTGGGTTGCGGACATGATCCGATTTTTCGATGATCTGAAGTGCAGTGAACGTTTCCGCCGCGTTGGAAAGCGAGCAGGTCAAACTGCACATGACGAGGAATAGAAATTTTAAACTTTGAATTACTTTCATTTTATAGGTGTCCTAACGCATCTACGATTTTTAATTGAGCGGCTCTTCGTGCTGGCCAATAAGCAGCTAAGGTTGCCATGATCACTAAGCCAAACCAAATTCCAAAAATAAGGTCCCCTACGCCGTGGTTTAATACTTTGAGGGGAATAGGCTGTGCTTGTCCCGGAGGCAGCCATTTGAGTCCGGAGCGATTAACGATCTCGGCGATGATCGATCCAAGAACGATGCCGGCGGTTGCGCCAATTAGTCCAAGTAAAGAGCCCTCGATTACAAATTGGCGACTGACCCCGGTCTTTTTAACCCCAAGTGCGCGGATCGTCCCGATTTCGTTTATTCGCTCCATCACACTCATGCTCATGGTATTCACAACGGTGAAGAGTGCAATGACAGCCATAATGACCGCAATAAACGCAAAAATCGAGGAAAACATTCCTACCGCTTGTTTGTAAAATGGGGCGAGTTCTTCCAGGTCTTTTACTTCCAAATCCCACTGATGGTCCTGGAAAGTTTTTTCAATTTTTTTCTTAAATGGAATCATGTCTTCCGTTTGATGGAGTTGGATCATTACTGCGTTGGCATTTTTACCGTCGCGGCCGTAGAGTAATTTCTGCGCAAGCGTAAAATTCATCCCAATGAAAGAATCATCCAGTTCCTTCACTCCTTGCGGAACAGCCTTGTCTACATAAAAGCTGACTACATTCGGGGCTCCCGACGCCGTTCCCGCTAAAAGGTCTAAGCGGGCATTGGCTTGTCCTTGGGTAAGGTTTTGCGATTTTAAGTCGTCCGAACCCAAATTTCCAAAATCCCGGGTTTGAGAGGTCTCGGCTTTCGGTTTGAGAATTTCAAGTTTTGGGCAATCGCCCAATTTCAGCGCTTCGCAGAGACCAAGTATTTTTGCAATTCCCACACCCGCAATTCCGTGACTTTCGTCTTGGCTGGTAAAAACAGCGTTGGTCCAGCTCGGTTCGAACTTCAGGCCGTGCTGGTCCCACTTGCGCATTTTGTTGTAATCGTCTGGGATCACTCCTGCCGCAAAAAAAGTCTTTGAAGTTTCCAGATCGTAGTTCCCGGCAATTCCAAAAAGGCGAATGGTGGGGGTAATGACGTTGATTTTGGACTTTAGGTTCGCGTCAGCTTGAATGGTCTGCATGATTTCTTCGTAATTTTTAATTCCGTAGGCGCTCGGATTTCCTGAGCCAAAGTCAAAATAGCCCCTCTTAAAAATGGCTAAATGTCCCGTTTGCATCACAAAGGTGGTTTGTAGCCCCGCTTTAATTTGGCCGAAAAATTCTCCAAAGAGCAAAAGCGCGATCGCACCGACCGCGATCGCTGAAATGGTCATCAAGGACCGCCTGACGTTTCGAAAAATATTTCGGGACGCAATTTTTAACGTGTTATTCATGATTCTCCTCGAATTTCGCCATCTTGAATTTTAAAGAGGTGGTCGGCATGGGAAATAAGCTGCGGGTCGTGGGTCGAAAATACAAAAGTCGAACCCACTTCGGATTGGAGTTTTCGCATGAGTTCGATAATAGACGCGCCTGTTTTTGAATCTAAGTTTGCCGTTGGCTCATCTGCTAGAATTAAATTTGGCTTTTTGACCAGAGCGCGCGCAATAGCGACGCGTTGGCGTTGCCCACCACTCAGTTGATTCGGTCGATGATTGGCGTGCTCATGAAGGCCCACATTTTCTAACACTTCAAGGGTTCGCTTTTTTCGCTCTGATTCTGCAATTCCTTGAAGAACCAAGGGGTATTCCACATTTTCATAGGCCGAGAGCACTGGAATTAAGTTAAAGTTTTGAAAAATAAAAGCAATGTGATGTGACCTAAAATCGGAAATGGCATCGT
>CAIMNF010000548.1 GCA_903842755.1 Oligoflexia bacterium | reverse complement strand
TCATCACTCCAGTTTAAGTATGCACCGTCGTTAGAGTCCACCGAAGTGGTAAAAATCGCCGAAAAAAACAAACTTTTTATTGCGGGGCAATTTTGCGCGCCTAAAAGTAATACGTATTTTTCGACCCTCAATCCCGCAACCGGTGAAGTGCTGGCAAAAATTGCTCACGCCAATGCAAACGATGTCGATGGTGCAGTAAAGGCTGCAAGAAAAGCCCATAAAAGTTGGTCCAAGTTATCGGGTTCCGAGCGCGGTCGGTATTTGTTTAGAATTGCGCGCATGATCCAAGAGCGCTCCCGGGAATTTGCAGTTCTGGAAACCTTAGACAATGGCAAGCCCATTAAGGAATCGCGCGACTTTGATTTACCACTCGTAGCGGCGCACTTTTTTTATTACGCGGGCTGGGCCGATAAATTAGAGTACGCAGTGCCCGGAAGAAAAGTTCAATCGCTAGGCGTAGTGGGGCAGATTATTCCGTGGAATTTTCCGCTCCTCATGGCGGCATGGAAAATTGCGCCCGCTTTGGCGTGTGGAAACACAGTGGTCATTAAGCCCGCAGAGACGACTTCACTTTCGTGTTTATTATTGGCCCAAGTGCTCCAAGAAGCGGGATTACCTGAGGGCGTCGTCAATGTGGTTACCGGCGATGGCGAAACGGGAAGTGCCATCGTCCATCACCCCGACATTAATAAGATTGCATTTACGGGTTCGACCGAAGTTGGACGAATGATTCAACGGGCTGTTGCAGGAACGTCTAAGAAATTGACTTTAGAATTAGGCGGTAAATCTGCCCATATTGTGTTTGAGGATGCAGCATTAGATCAGGCCGTAGAAGGCGTAGTGAATGGAATTTTCTTTAATCAGGGGCACGTGTGTTGTGCCGGTTCTAGGCTTTTAGTCGAAGAATCGATTGCAGACCTTTTTGTCGATAAACTAAAATCCCGTATGGAGCAGCTGCGCGTGGGGAACCCGCTCGATAAAAACACCGACGTCGGTGCTATTAACTCTAAAAGCGAGCACGAAAAAATCAGAAAACTCATCGACACCGGAATCGCAGAAGGTGGCGAGTATTTCGAAGCCTCGCAATCCGTGTTGCCCGAAAAAGGGTACTACCATCAGCCATGTTTTTTTAACCGGGTATCGTCGGCGTTTACGCTGAGTCGCGTGGAGGTGTTTGGTCCGGTGCTGACCATTTCCACCTTTAGAACTGCACAAGAAGCAATTGTAAAAGCAAACGATACTCCCTATGGCTTGGCTGCAGGAATTTGGTCCGAAAAAGGCTCTAAAATCCACAAAACCGCTGCAGCACTCAAAGCGGGAGTCATTTGGGCAAATACCTACAACAAGTTTGATCCAAGTTCGCCTTTTGGAGGTTATCAAGAAAGCGGTTTTGGACGCGAAGGGGGCAGGCACGGACTGTTTCCTTATTTAAACGGGGTCATGGATTAAAGGAAAAAAATGGCAGCACAGGTAGAAAAAGACGCAGGCGATTCTTTAAAAATAGCAAAAACCATCAAACTCTTTATTGGTGGCGATTTTCCACGAACGGAATCGGGCCGGAGCGCGCCCATTCTGGTTCCCAAAACTAAAAAGCTCTATGCCTATTATTGTAAAGCTTCGCGGAAGGATTTAAGAAATGCAGTTACAGCGGCACAATCAGCCCAGGCAGGCTGGCAAAGTAAAAGCGCCTACAATCGTGCCCAGATTCTTTACCGAATGGCAGAAATGGCCGAAGCAAAACGGGAAGAATTTATTGAAATATTAGTAAAGACCTTGGCCTACCCACGGCCGCGCGCCAATCGTGCGGTAGATGACGCCATTCAGGCTTGGGTCTATTATGCAGGATTTGCCGATAAATATGAGCAATTAGTTGGGTCCGTGAACCCCGTCAGTGGTCCGCACCATAATTTTACTTCGTCTGAGCCGGTCGGTGTCGTTGCTTTAATTCCTCATTCCACTTTTGATTTAGGGCAACTCGTGGCCCAACTGGCAGCAATTATCGCTTCTGGAAATTCGGTGGTTGCGGTTCTTGCCACAGAAGGCGCGGCGATACTTTCTCCTTTGGCCGAAGTTTTGGCCACCTCGGATTTACCAAAAGGGGTCGTCAATCTACTCACCGGCGATTTGGAAGAGCTTTACCCGCACTTGGGGTCCCACATGGAAATTAATTCGATTAGTTACCAAGGCAGCCAATCCAAAATTTTAGCCGAAATCAAAACACTGGCCGCTGGAAATCTAAAGCGAGTGGTCCCACCGGTCACGGAAGCCTTGTCGCTAGACCATTTAATTCAATACGTTGAGTTTAAGACGGTTTGGCATCCCGTCGGTCATTAGAACGAATCCGCTTTTGGGACATTATTGCTCGCAGGTCGGAGTCAAACTGTGCTAGGGTTACGAGTGGGTTTTCTTCAATGATACGAACATCGTTTAATTTACACGTATTGCTGGTTGGCTTGAGTTTAGGTCTGTGGGGAATGGCTAGCGCAGCCTCGACCTGTGACGGTGTTTTGCAGGGAATCGCGCCTGGAATCCAAGCGTTGAGTTTAACTCCACCTCTCAAAGGCAATTTGAATGCGTGGGCTCATGTGTTTCAGTTACAAAGAAAGACAGCCACCACTTTAGCGGAATCCCTCATTTACTCTGTTTTACCGAGCGTTCAACGGCAAGAGGACCGAGCGGTGATCGCAAAAGTTGCGCAAGAATTATTTTTAACCCCGGATGCCGTTTGGGGGGCCTCTAAGGCCGCAAAAAATACAGAATATTGGGTAAGCCTTGCCAGTGCCCAGCAAAAAAGTTTTCAAAAAATTGCACGCCAATTCGACGCACTTTTGGTGGAACGCTCCGCGCCCGTGGAACAGGGGTATCCGGAAGGTACTTGCGCAGTTTTGGATGCTCTTGCCGCCAAAACACCTGGGTACAGTACGAAGCTAAACTATTGGCGGATGCACATCGAAACCCGCAGGCAAATGGCCGAACGGGTGGCGCAGGATTTATCTCTTCGGGGTGGAGAATGGGAAACCATCGCTACTAAAATTTTATCCGTGCCGGAATTCACGGGCGCAACCGTAGAAGAGGCGATTCGGTTGGCAAACGTGCAACAAAAAATTTACGAAGAAGCTGCGCAATTAGCTCATGCCAGCCAAAGTCGCTAAACGCTTAAATTCGCCGTTCTTTTCGATTAATTGGTCAAAATGGCCGCGCTCCAGGATCTCTCCGTGGCCCATCACGATAATCTCATCCACATTTCGAATGGTTGAGAGTCGGTGGGCAATGACGAGTGTGGTTTTATTTTGCATTAAGGTATCTAAAGTCTGTTGAACAATTTTTTCCGATTGATTGTCTAAGTTCGAAGTAGCCTCGTCCAGAATTAAGAACTCGGCATTTTTTAAAAAAGCCCGAGCGATCGAGATGCGCTGCCGCTCCCCTCCGGAAAGTTTTACGCCCCGATCTCCAACGATGGTTTCAAATTTTTCGGGCAGGCCTTGTATAAAGTCGTAAGCAAATGCCCGCTGGGTGGCATCAATGACTTCTTCGCGCGTGGCCGAAGGTTTTCCCATCAGAATATTTTGATAAATCGTGTCGTGAAATAAAAATACGTCTTGGCTCACGACCGCGACTTTTTCGCGCCAGTTTTTCAGCTCTAAGCTCTTCAGGTCATGTTGATCCACCACGATTTGTCCATCCGTAATGTCATACAGGCGGGTCAGCAGCTGGACGACTGAACTTTTGCCCGAGCCACTTTGACCCACTAACGCGACCGTTTTTCCGGCCGGAATTTTAAAGCTTAATGCTTGAACGACGTTACGATCGGGGCTATCCGGGTAAGCGAACGATACATTTTTAAATTCAATACCCTCGCGTAAGTGGTGAATCGTTTGTGGGTGGGGATGATGTTTAATCTTCGATTCCCACGACATAAATTCATTAATGCGCTCCATGGCGGCTGTGGCGCTCGCAATCTTTGAAGTAATGTCGCTAAACTGTTTGATGGGGTTAATCATCATGGCGAACGCGGTAAAAAAAGCAATCAAATCGCCCGAAGTCATGCGGCCATGTAAAACCGAGGCGCCGCCGTAATAAAGAATCAAGGCAATGGCGAAGGAAATCACTAGCTCCACTAGCGGAGAAGCTAACTCCTCAATTTTTGAGATTTTAAGCAAGAGTTCCGTCACGTAATTCATTTGTCCGTTGAAACGAGCGAGCGTCGCTTTCTCTAAATTGAACAAGTGAATGACTCGATTTCCGGTAATGGCTTCTTGAATCGTGCTATAAGATTCGCCATTTTTTTGCTGATAAAACGCGATTTTTTTCTTGATGTACTTCCCCGTCATGGAAAGAAGAAGTGCCAGCAAAGGCACAATCAGCAATGTCAAAATGGCCAGGCGCCAATTCGTATAAAACGCATAAATTAATAGACCTAAAAACGTAACCGGTTCGCGAATCAATACGTTTAAGGAAGAAATGCCGTTGTCTAAATTACTCGGGTCAGCCGTAATGCGGGAAAGCAGAACCCCTGTTTTTTGCTCGGTAAAATAGTCCGACGATAAGTGGATCAGGTGATTAAATAGTTTTTCTTTAATCGCTTGGTTCACATGGATAACAACGATTCGAATTGCATAGTAGTGAAAAAACCGTACACCTAAATTTAATGCGTAAAGGCCAACGACCGCAAAGGGCAGAAGAAAAAGTCGGTGTTCATTTTTATTCACCAGTACGTCGTCCACCAAAAATTTCACCAAAGGGATCGGACCCACGCGCAAAATGGAAAGCGGAATAGCCATTAATAAACTAAAAAGTAGCCAGTTTTTATAAGGCTT
The DNA here is from genome assembly GCA_903842755.1 of Oligoflexia bacterium. Lineage (GTDB taxonomy): Bacteria > Bdellovibrionota > UBA1018 > UBA1018 > CAIMNF01 > CAIMNF01. Next base: position 966 of record CAIMNF010000548.1, on the reverse strand, counting down.
CAGTAACGGGACCAAGGTTCGAAAAGGCTTTAATGAAAACATAGGTTTCCAGTGTAACCTTATGCTAAGCTTAAGGATATGGCAAAAGTTCTTGTAGTGGGTGGCGCAGGCTATGTGGGTAGCTCAACGTGTTCGTTATTGATCGATCAAGGGCACGAAGTTTGGATTTTAGATGATCTCTCCACGGGCCATGCCGAACTTATTCTTTCGCCCTATTTTATCCGGGGCAAGGTCGGCGATCGAAATCTGCTCCGTGCTTTGTTTAAGTCAGAACAGTTCGATTGTGTGTTTCATTTTGCGGCTCGGAATATTGTGAGCGAAAGCGTGCAAAAGCGAGACGAGTATTTTGAAAATAATGTCTTTCAAACCCAAGCTCTGTTAGACGAGATGGTTTTGCATTTTAAAAGTACCCCACGGTTTATTTTTTCTTCAACCTGCGCCATTTTTGGAGACGTCGGCGATCAAGCCGTCCAAGAAAGGCTTTCCAAAAACCCGATCAATCCTTATGGAGAAACCAAACTGGCGGTGGAGCGGCTGTTGGAACACGACTATGTTCAAAAAAATGTTCAGTCCGTGGCCCTTCGTTACTTTAATGCAGCCGGAGCAGAGCCGCGCCTTCGCGTCGGCGAGTGGCACGTGCCGGAAACCCACTTGATTCCAAAAATTTTTCAAGAATTTAAAGCGGGCCGCGCCCTTACCGTCTTTGGACAGGATTACGCGACACCAGATGGAACCTGTATTCGCGACTATATTCATGTTTTAGATTTGGCATCGGCCCACATTTCTGCAATGGAAAAACTAATGGGCCTTCCCTCCGGGCAGGGTGTTTTTTTGAATTATAATTTAGGCACAGAAAATGGGTATAGCGTAAAAGAGGTCATCGGGGCTGCGGAAAAGGTAGTGGGCCAGGCCATTCCTGTGGAATATAAAGCGCGACGGGCAGGCGATGTAATGCGCCTCGTGGCC
>CAIMNF010000547.1 GCA_903842755.1 Oligoflexia bacterium | reverse complement strand
CTCTTTTAAAATTTTAATCACGTGGAGAACTTCTTCTTCGTCATTAAAAGCATGCACGGACCAGCGAATCATTCCTCCACGCTTCGATAAGGTCACTTTTGCTCTTAAACACGCAGCCAGGAATTTTTCTTCTTGTTCAGTCGGTAAGGTAAAACTTGTAATTCCCCCGCGTTGCAAAAGCGGTGTCACGAGCTTCAATCCCTTAATTTGATTAAGTTCTACCCGCAAGATTCGAGTCAACCGCGCTATTTCGCTCTCGATGGTTTCGATCCCCACTTCGCGAAATAATCGCACCGACTCGACCAATGAAAACACCGGCAGGTAACCAATCGCGCCCGGTTCAAACTTTCTTGCCGTGACTTCGGCTTTCATTTCAGCGTCTGCCGTCATTCCTATCCGATTATACGTTCCGGCTCCGACCAGAATCGGCTGGAGCAACTCCATCAACTCTTTTTTAACGAGGAAAAAACCAAGACCATTTAAACTGCATAGCCATTTATGCGTTGCCCCCGCTAAAAAATCGATCGGAAGATCCTTAAAGTGGATGGGTAACTGCCCCATCCCCTGCAAACCATCGACAATCAAAAATGCGCCCATTTTATGGCAATGTTCCCCCAAAACCCTCAAATCCACTTCTGCGCCTGTTTGAAATTGAACCCACGAAACCGCGACCAGTTTTGTCCCCGGCCGAATGGCGCTGAAGAGTCGCTCCATATTAATCCTATAGTCTGGTTCGTTTTCAACTACGACTAACTCGGCATTAGCCCGCTTACAGGCATCGCGCCAAGGATAAAAATTGGAGGCGTACTCTTGGGCTAAGGTGACTACGGTATCGCCCGCTTTTAACGGGAAGCCAAAAGCCACTTGGCTAAGGGCTGCCGCACAATTCAACGTGAATGAAAATTCGCCTACCTCGCCCCCAAAAAAACGCGCAATTTCGGCATGCGCTTGGCGCAGGGCCGGAATCCAGGTCGCATCAACCCGCGAGCCAATTTTTTGATGTTCTTGGACTGCGCTCACTAAACGTTGGGAACTTCGTTCAGGAAGTACGGAAAATCCGGCGTGATTGAAATGAAATCCATCGCGGCCGGAAAACTCCTTCTTAAATTGGGCCAAGCTGATTTTTGTATTCACGTTTCTTAATTTAACCCAAAAAACAAGGATTAGGAAACATGGAAGACAATCATAGCCGGAAATCCCTGCTTTTTACCATTTTAAGCAAATTTTCGGCCTTAGAATCCTTCGCCCGGTCGGCCCTGGTCGCAAACATAATTCCAGATCTCGGGAGCTTAAATGGAAATCTTTCTTCATAGAGAGCCGCTTCGCGCAATTCCCGCTCAACCAAACTCCGCAAAACAAAAGAGCCTCCATGATTCCCTTCAACCAAGGCCTTCAGTCCCTCCATACTATTAACGGAGTAAATGGTTTTAAAGTTAAGACCCTCCGCCATGCAAATCTTGTCCGTCAATAGGCGCAGAGGAGTATCTCTTGGAAAGGTAATCAACGGGACTTGATCCATTCCGGACCGTGAACCTTTACCCGAGATAATTCCGCGAAATTTCTTACCAACCACAAAAATCACCTGGTCCTTCAAGATCGGTGTAAAATCAAATCTGCTATCATAAACATCATCGGGGACAAACGCTCCATCTAATTTGCCATCGTAAATATCGGAGAGTAAATCATAAGAATTTTGAGAGATGACATCGATTTCAGAAGGCTCTTTTTGCGTATTAAAATAAGCAAATACCTTTCCCAAAGGGGCCACACCAATCGAAAGTGCGGTGCCAATTCTAAATTTTTTTCTAAGACTAATCCCAGACTTCCCCAGACTTGCGATGATGGATTCAAAACTGCCCTCAAATTTTTGACAAAAGCTGAGCAGCGAACGTCCTTCTTTCGTAAGAATAAAGGGTCGTGTCGAACGATCAATCAAGACGACCCCAATACTTTTTTCCAGTTTTTGAAGTCCCAGTGACAGGGCAGGCTGAGAAACTCCAGTCGCCGCAGATGCCTTAGAAAACCCACCAAAAGTGGCGATCGCGTAAAAGTGGCGTAATAAGGCAATATCCACCTGATGAAAAATACTATTAAATTTATAAATACTCATGTTGACACTCTATTTATGAT
>CAIMNF010000546.1 GCA_903842755.1 Oligoflexia bacterium | reverse complement strand
GCAAATGTTTTTTGTAATTTGCAATTTTTGTTGCGCTTGCGGCAAGTGTCATCACTCGGGACTTTCCATAGCGTTTTACAATCGCTGGTTTTAATAAGTTTTGCGCTTGCGTCGCTTCAAAGGAATAAATTTTCACATAAGACTCATAGCGTTCTGTCTTATCTTTTAATGCTTGTGCATCCAGATTTGCCGTAGATGACTTTAAATCAGACGCCGAAATCACTGCACCTAGAGCGCCCAACGAATTGAAGCTGCTCCATAACAAAACCGAAGTCAGGGTTAACGAACCGGCAGATATTCTCTTTAAACGCATAAGCACCTCTTTACTAAAATTAAAATCGGACGGGATCTGTTGCGTCAGGAATATAAGTTAAAAATATAAATTGTAAATACCGTTTTACATCATCGAACGATAATAAAACAAATCAGCGAATCGAATTTAGCGGCTGTTGCTTATCCGCTGATGCGTGTTTCATTGAATCCGTCGACAAAATTCATTTCACTCAAAACTTTTGCTCAAGCAGTCGACCAAGTAATCGACGAACACGCGCACCTTTGCACTACAATTGCGGCCCCCAGTAAATAGCGCGTAAACACGATCCATACTCCCCACCTCACCTAAGATTTCCCAATCCGGAAGAACCTGTTGGATCTGTTCAGGGCCTCGGGCGCTTCGTGCAATAAAGAGCGGAAGCTGCGCGACACCCAGGCCATCGCATGCAAGCTCAAAAATTCCATCCAACTGATTGACCGTGGTTAGTGCCTTAATTTTTACGACCTGCTTACTTCGGCCCTGGGCTAGAATCCATTTTTGATCCGGATGAGCACGGTCATCAAAAATGATTGCGGGAAAACGCTCTAGGTCAGCAGGCTTTAGAATTGGGCCTTCTTTTTTTAAAAGCATTTTGGATGCAAAAAGCCCCCGGCGCACAATTGCAATCTTCCGCGCCGTAACCCGACTATCTTCCGTTCCACCCACTCGAATCACGACGTCAAACCCTTCGGAAATTAAATCCACCAGCCGATCCTCTAGGTGAATCTCTAAGGTGACCTCCGGAAACAGCCGCTTAAAATCAGCCAAAAGCGGGACAACTGCCCACTTCCCAAACGCGGTCGAAAGGTTAATCCTCAAAATACCGCGTGGCTCTTCCCGAATCCGCTTTAGCTTGGACTCTAAAGCCTCTACGTCTGCTAAAATTCGTTTGCTTTCGAGCAAGTAGCGTGTGCCCGCTTCGGTCAAAGAAAACTTTCGCGTTGTTCTGGTCAATAAGGGCGTTGCAAACTCCGCCTCGAGCAGACCTAGGGTTCTAGAAACTGCGCTTTGCTGAAGGCGAAGCTTTCGTGCTGCCGCGGAAAAGCCTCCTTCTTCCGAGATCTCAATAAAGATCTTCATTGCCTCTAATTTATTTATGCGATTTTATAAAACCTCTTTTTGACTTAGCCTAATCGTGTACCTAAACAAACCCGTTTCAAGAAAGGAAACACAATGAATTCACTTAAACCACAAACCATTCAATCCGCTCCAGACGCTTCTAAACCATATTTGCAAGAAATTCAAAAAGGCTACGGCTTCATACCCAACCTAATGGCGACCTTTGCGAACTCGCCCGCAGTCCTAGAAGGTTACCTGGCTTTAGACCATGCCTGGGGTAAAGGAACGCTGACCGCCCAAGAACGCCAACTCATTCTATTGACCGTGAGTGTAGAAAACTCGTGCGGCTATTGCACAGCGGCGCACTCTACTGTATTAAAGGGCATGATGAAAGTTGACCCAGCCATCGTACACGCGATTCGTTCCAAGGTATCGATCGGCGATGCAAAAAAAGATGCATTAGTGGCTGTTGTCCGTGAATTGGTGTCCGAGCGCGGCCATATTTCGGAAGTCACACAGAAAAAGTTTTTTGACCAAGGCTACACCCCCGTTCAATTGATGGAGGTTTTAGTGGGTCTAGCGCTTAAGACCATCAGTAATTATTTAGATCATTTAAACCCTGTAGAAATTGATGCTGGATTCAAGCCAGAGGCTTAATCTGACAAAAAAGGAGACCTTATGTTGAAATTCTATTATTCATCGTCCACTTGTTCTACTGCAAGTCTCATCGCCCTTGAGGAATCCGGATTGCCTTATACTCCCATCGAAGTCAGTTGGAAGAGGGAATTAAATGTTGAAGAACTCAACTCGCTAAATCCCTTAGGCGCGGTGCCCGTTTTGGTGACGGAGAAAAAAGAAGTGCTCACCCAAAATACTGCTATCCTTGAATACATTGGCAACCATGCAACCAGCAAAAAGCTTCTTGCCCCGATTGGAAACATTGAGCGAAGCCAAACGTTAAGCTGGGTGGCGTTTGTGGCCTCCGATTTACAAAAGGCGTTCGTTCCATTTTTTCGCTCGGATGCGATGACTTCGGATGAAAAAGCGCAAAAGGAAATTGAAACTTTCGCGGTTAAATCGGTCCGTGATTTACTCCTGCATATTGACCACTCGTTGGGTCATAAAAGTTACATTGTGGGCGACCATTTTACGGTTGCGGACGCGTACCTTTACGTCATCAGCGGTTGGGCAGAATGGGTTGACATTGACTTGGCAGAGTACAAAAACTTAACTCGCTATCGTCAGGCGATTTCAGAACGGCCTGCGGTCATTAAAATTACGCAATTGGAAGAGGGCTAATTTCCACGTGACCGGCAGAAAACGAAATCTGTCATTCTTCATCGGTGTTTTGATCTTTTCATTGGGCGCGGGGGTTAACCCCGTGGTTGCACAGGCTCAACTCAAGCCAATCCAAAAAAGCCGAAACGGACTGATCGCGGTCATTGGTTTAGCGGAGCATGCAAAGCGGTACCGCTTTCTTTATGAACAAGAAGAGAAAGCTGCTATTGGCATTACGGAAAAGTACCTCGCGCCCCATTATGAAGCCTTTATTCCACTCTATCGAGCAGACGCAACTTTCGATCATTTCCTTGCGGCTGTTCGCTCGCTCCAAAGTCGGTCCGACGTGGAGCAAATTGACTTAGTTATTTACTTACATGGACATCGCCATGAACTTTGCTTCAATGGAAAAAAAGAGTGTGAACCCAGTCACCACTTGCCCGAACGGATTAAATCGCCCCAAAAATTACGTGCCGTCTATTCGGACGCTTGTTGGGGCGCCACCCATATGGACGACCTTTTGGCCTCCGGATTTAAGGCGGTATCGGGCGCGATTGACCAAGACGTAAACCATACGGCAGATTACCGTCGTTTTGTTCGAGCATGGACCAAGGGGCATACCTTTAGCGAGTCGATCGATTATGCGAACCGCTATCTTCTCAACCCGATTCTAAATCGGTTAGGAAATGGGAACAGCACCAAGCTAAAAGAAGGCGATTCTGAACTCCGATTAATATCACCTGTTCCAAAAAATAACCCTTAGCGATTATTTTTTTGTAAAACGATTCAGAAGAGATTGATTCAGTTTTCCTACATCAAAATGATTCTCGCCGTTTTTTACAACGGCGACGATTGCCTTTTTTAAAACCGCCGCTGCATTCAAATAATAGCGGCAAGCGGTACAATGAACAATGTGCGCATAGAACGCAATACAGGGAACTAGCCGCGTTGGAATTTCCCCTAGATCAATTTTAGCGGTGACTTCTTTACACTTCATCGCCTATTTTTCCTTCAACACATTTTCGGAGTTTGTCTTTCGCGCGGAAGAGCAACACTCTCAAGTTGGCCAGACTTACACTCAGCGTATGACAAATTTGGGAAGATTCCTCTTCCTCGACCTCTCTCATCACAAAGGCGGCTTTTTGCTGTTCTGTGAGTCCTTCTAAGCACTCTTTTACAAACTCAGAAAGTTGATGATTCTCGGCCAGTCGTCTTGGATTATCCGGCGCGTTTTTCCACCAGCCTTCTGGGGTAAACGTATGATTTAACACTTTTTCGGAATCGTCCTCGTAGACGGTTCGCCCTTGGATACGGCGATGTTCGCGGATTTTATTGAATAAAATTCCGCACAAGTAAGTGCGAATCTGGGAGCGTCCTTCAAAACGGTCTAAATCCGAGAAAAAAACCACCCACGTATCTTGAATAATCTCTTGCGCAGATTCCGCATAGAGATCATTCGCAATGCAAACCCTGACCAAATACGGATTCACTTCTTTAAAGAGGGCTTCTAAAAAAGCAGG
>CAIMNF010000545.1 GCA_903842755.1 Oligoflexia bacterium | reverse complement strand
CCCCGTAAAGAAATGAGTTCCTAAAAGCTGGTCAAATCGCAAGCAACCCGCAGCACTGGCATGAGCCGCTAAGTTTGCTGGCCCTAAGCCGTATTCGGCCACATACCAAGGAGGAGCGGCCGCAAACCAGTAATACGTCGAATAGCCCAAAACATTGACAAAGAAAAATGCCCACATTGGTTTTATTTTCTGATGTTGAATCCAAGACGCCTGCCGTTTTGGGGTGCCCGTTCGCGGTAGCCAAAAGCAAAAGTAAGCACAAATCAGGACGTAAATTAAAATAAAACACAAATAGAAAAACCCAGTATAAAGATCCAGCACTGGATGCGTATGGAGTTGCCACCACTCGTTTGGAGTTAGCCTTCCCTGTGCGGTGTTGATGCCAAAAAAATACTGGTCAAATGCGTAAGGTTCCTTAACGTGGATCGGGCCGCGGATATAATCGGCATAAAAGCGTTGGGAGTCGTAGACAAAAAAAACACCCAGCAGTGGAACAAGGAAGTTAAAAATTTCGCGCAACAGCGGCCCGGCGTACCACAACAAGAGGACCAGAATGCCGACCGTTAAATGATCCGAACGGAAGGCGTGAAATCCTAAAAATAGGCTCCAATAACTGACGGCCAGAAGTAGTGGCAGGCATTTTTGCAGAAATGACTGCTGGCTCCAGTCCAGAAGCCAACGCGATTTTTCTGCTTTAAATGATTTTAAAAAATGAGATAAAGTCATGGTGTGCTTTTCTGCTGTGATTTTTTTTGTTGTTCAATATACCAAAGAAACGCGGGAAGGGAAACCACCGCTGCAAAAACGCAGGTCAGTTCGCCGACAATGGCCAAGGTTCCAAAGCTAACAAAGGCTTGATTGCTAGCAATGATCAATGAGCCGTAACCAATGATCGTCGTTAAGCTTGCCAGCATGACGGCACCGCCCGTTTGACGGAGCACATTTAAGATTCCGGTACTTTGCTCCAAACGATAACGTTGAAAAATATTTACTCCGTAGTCCACGCCAATTCCAAACGTAATGGGCAGGGCAATAAAATTAAGAAAGTTGATTTTGCGATGAAAGCCCAAGATAAATCCAAAGAGCCAAAGCACACCAAGCAGAAGCCCGAAAGAACACTGCGCAATGGTTTTTCCATTTCTGAACAGCAGGACAATGAGTAGAAAAACGGCCAGAAACGCAAAAAAAGTGGCCTTAGGACCGTCTCTGACAATGGACTCGAACAGATCGGAGGTGACCGGCAATGTTCCCGCAACCGCAACGCCCGGGTGAATCTTGTCTGCTGCTGTTCGAATCGACTGCACGAAATGAATCAAGTGGTTACTTTTTGCAAGTTCAGGACTGAGGGAGGGTTCAACCAAAACTAAATTTCCAATAGTGCCGTTTCGCTCCCTAAATTTGGACTTCACCAAGTCAGGCAAGTCCGACTCTAAGAAAGGATGCCGCGAATCGGGCGCGAGCAGTTCTTGGGTGATTTTCTTTTGCTCCGGAGTGAGGGAGTACATCACCCGATGAGTTAAAAGACCTTCGATCTCTTTTAAAGTGGCAACTTTTTTATTTTGATCGGCAGGAACAAAATCCTCTAAAGTGCTGACATTCACAATAAATGAATCTTTTCCCTCTGCCTTTTGAACGGACCTTATTTCGTCCGCGATTGCCTTCACTTCGGAGCGATTATGCGGAAGAATCACTATGGGCGAAAGGTAACGCTGAAACACTTCGTCTTGATAGGCTCCCCAGTAGATAGAACCATTTTCCATGCTTTTTTTATTTCGGAGTTTTTTTAGGTCGGTCTCAATCAGCGTAGAGTCGATCCGAAATAAGCTCAATGCACTCAAGGTGGTCAATACCCCAGTGATCAGTAAAATTGTTTTTGGGAAAAGTTGAACCAACTTTGCGATCGCATTTGCAACCCGTGGGCGATCCACTTTCACCTTTTTTCTGAGTCCACCTAACCGATAAATGCAAATGATCAGCGAAGGAAGCAGAGTATACGCGGCAATCCAGCAAAGGACCATTCCGGTAAAACCAATCATCCCGAACTGCCGAAATCCCCGAAAACTCGTCAGCATTAACGAGCCATACGATAATCCAGCCGCCGCGGCGGCGACAATGGTTGCGGGATAAGTCCGATCTACGGCAATCGCAATCGCGTGGGGCGTGGATTTTTGCTTTCGTCGTTCTTCCATAAACCGGGCAAGCAAGATGATTCCAAAATTAATTCCGTTGCCAATCACGATGCTGCCCATAAATGCAGAATTCGCATTCAAATAGCCCACTAAAAAATAACTCAATCCAAACGTACAAAAGGTGCCGACAAAAAGCGAGCCAATCAGGGCCAATGTTCCGAGCCACGTTTTAAAATAAATCAACATGGCAATCCCTACCAGCAACGTGACGACAATGGTGGAAAGTAAAAGGTCTTCCACTAAAGCATCGTGCTCTTCGATCATATCTTGCACTCCACCCGTGAAGTGGATTTCCATGTCGGGCGCATAATGCTTAGGATTTAACTGTGCAATCACTTGGTCCACCGACTTCCGTAGGCGCTCTGAACCACTCATTCCACCGGCGTTACCAGGCAAGTTAACCAGGACGACGCGGATTTTCTCGTCTGCCGAGGCATAGTAGCCATCTTTAAAGCGGGTGTAGCCGTCGGTACGACTGGTGTATTTTTTACGAAGCCCGAGGAGGTCAAGCTTCGGTTCAATCAGCGTTTTGTTTTCGATAATCGTGAGGGGATTATAAAGCTGCGTTTCATAATCAATTTTATCTTGAATATACTGGCGGACATGGTTCAAATCGTTTTCTTCAATAAAAAGCGATTTTCGCTCATTAAAAAACTCAAGCTCTTTATTAATGCGATACTCGATGCTTTCGACCGTATCTTTTGGTAGCTTGGCCACCGCCTCTGCTAAATCGTTCACAAAAGTTTTGCTGGCATCGGTGTGTTGAGAAAAAATCAAAATGCTTAGATTGTTAATCGATTCCATCCGCGCTTTGACTTCATCCAAATCTAAAACGCTTCTTGCGTCGGTGGGGAGCAGCTCTTCAATTTCGGTTCGGAGATTCATAAAAAGGTGAACCGAATAATAGGTGCCCACGGCCCCCATGAAAAGTCCAAGTAAATTAACCCAAAGTGCGTGCTTCAGTAAAAAGCGACTCCAACGGCTCATTTTTTTAACGTCCGTAAAGTTCCGCTCACATCATTCAAAATATTTTGAGCATCCCGATGCGATGCGAGCATTTCTTGATAAAGGTAAATTCCGGTCTGAGTAGGGCCCAGTTGCTTTAATTGGAAATTTCCGCACAGATGCGTGATATAAGTGGTGCCTTCTTTTTTCTGATAAGAGATTATGATTTCCGCCGGGGCTTGAGCCGTACCTTCCTTGAGCGCATAACCCCAATCTTCTTTCCAATGGAGGCTTAGAAAAACGATCGGATGGATCGTAATCGATTGCTCTAAAAGTTTTAAATAATTTTCGGAGGGAGTTTCTTTGACCTCCACCTGCGAAGAATCGCTATCGCGAACTGTTTTTGGATTTAAAAGTTTTTGATAGATTTCTAAAATTGGTTTTTCGACCACCCCTGAAACCCAAGCAAAATCAAAGCCGGTTGAAGTTTTTCCCTTCGCTTCCGCTGCTGGATCAAAGTGGGCTGGAGCTGGTCGGAGCAGTTCGGTGCTTTTTTGGGTAAAATCAAAACAAGGCTTGTCTGATTCGGTCGCAAACACGCTAGAACTGATGAAAATAAAACCAAGAGACACAAGAGTAAGAAAGCGCGAGTCCGAACGCCGGCGGAGCGGGGACTTCCGATCAACAAGACTGTTCATTGTTCTAGTTTATCCGAAAATAGTTTTTCTAAAAGTTTTATTCCTGTTTTCAGCTGATCCACTGTCGTTGTATCTAGCTGCGCTATTTTGCTGACCAGCTGCGCTTCCACTCGTTCCCGGTAGTGTTCCACTTGTTTTTTGCCGCTGGTTGTGACGGTCAATAAGGTTTGGCGTCGGTCACGCTGATCTGAGTTTCGTTTGACCAATCCCCGTTCACTCAGCGTATCAATCATTCTGGTTAAAGTTGCCGCAGTGATTCCCATCCAATCGGCAACTTCTTTTTGCGAAATGGCTTGAGCGCGATTGATTTTAGCTAAAACTCTAAACTGCGGAACCGTAAGTTGGTCCACCGCTTGATTGCGCATCCCTGCCCGAATAAAATCCATCATTTTTGGAGTTACTTCAAGAATCTGTTTTGCGAGGGGTAATGCGGACTGGGCCATTCCCCCAAATCTAGCGCAATCAGGCGCGATTGACAACGAATGCCTTCGCGAGGGGAATGGACGGGGTCGCGCGGAGTTTGCTTTGCTTTGGGTGAGGGGCACTATTTCTTTTGGGTCAGTTTCGTAATGTCTTTCCAAAGGTTTTTTTCCTCGGGAATCAGGAGGGAAAGCGCTTCGCCCGTATTTCCTGCTCTTGCGGTTCGCCCAATGCGATGAACATAGTCTTCCGCCTGGTCAGGGAGGTCGTAATTAATGACCAATGCAACGTGCGGGATATCAAGGCCTCGCGAGGCTACGTCCGTCGCCACTAAAATTCGTGTAACGGAGTTTCGAAATGCATCGAGCGCACGTGTCCGTTGTGCTTGGCTTTTTCCGCCATGAATGACTCCCGCTTTATGACCAAAGGACTCCAAACTTCGGTGGAGTCGATCGGCCCGACGCTGCGTGCGCGCAAAGATGATCGCCGATCCCGTCCGAGCATTGAGGGCATCCAACAGTACGTCTGTTTTTTCTTTTTGGGTCGTTTGAATCGTCGATTGCTTGATGTTTTCAACGGGGGTGGAGGTTCTGCCGATCGAAACTTCCACGGGATGGGACATGTATTTTTTAGAAATTTGAATAATATTCGGGGGCAGAGTTGCGGTAAAAAGAAGCGTCTGACGCTCTTTGGGGAGCGTTCTAAAAATGTCTGTTAACTGCGGAATAAAGCCCATGTCTAGCATGCGGTCCGCCTCGTCGAGGACTAAAAACGCAGTCTGCTGAAGCGAGATTGATTTTCGGTCCAAGTGATCGATCATTCTTCCCGGTGTTGCAATAATGAAGCGCGGTTTTTTCTGCAGAGCGCGCAACTGCGGCTGCATGCTCATTCCACCAATCAGGACGGCATTTCCTAAATGTTTGGTGTAGGCAGTTAGTCCCTTGAGGACCTCCTGAATTTGAACGGCGAGCTCCCGAGTAGGGACCAAAATTAAAGCAGTGGTATTCGGTTTCGCTAGCATTTGGGCGATAATTGGAATCAAAAACGACGCCGTTTTTCCTGTACCGGTTTGAGCACATCCCAGAATGTCTGTACCCTTAAGTGCTATCGGAATCGTTTTAGCCTGAATGGGAGTAGGGGTGGTGTATTTTAAATCGCGAAGTGCTTTTAAAAGCAGGTCGGGCAGTTTTAAAGAGCCAAACGTTAATTCGGACTCTGGGCTTTGGCTTTGAATTTGCGCCTCTGGCTGAGCGATCGGCCGGATCGGGTTCGCTTTAGGAGGTTGAATTTGGGGTTTAGATAGGGGTTTAATTTCGGGACCCGAGATTCGAGCTTTTGCAGAAAATTTAATTTGAGGAATGTCCCGCAGAGGTTTTGATTTATTCAAATGGGGCGTCGTGGGAGCATTCGGTTTTTTGGTAGAAGATTTAAACATGCACCGAGTATTACATATCTGAGTGTAAAAGTCTTTTATTTTCCGAGCTTGCTTTGTTTTTTAAAGAATTGAAACCACTTCAGTTGAGAGGTGCAGTGACTACAAAATTAGCTCTTCTGTTTTTAGCGAAGGCTTCTTCGGTTTCGGACGGATCCAATGGGCGCTCTTTCCCGTAACTGACTGTGCTCAGTTTGGACGAATTTACGCCCAGTTTTCGAAGAAAAGTTACGACTGCTTTCGCTCTTTTGTCGCCCAATCCCAAGTTATACTGAATTCCCCCGCGTGAGTCACAGTAACCTTCGATTTGCACTTTGATCTCGTCATTTGATTTTAAAATTTCCGCATTCTTTTTTAAAATCTCCAAGGAGTCCGGGTTCAGGTTAACCGAGTCAAAATCAAAATGGACGGTCTGCAAGCCCATCGCCGTTCCTTGGTCGGACGAACGACGGTCCGTTCCTTCTTTGACGGGGTTAAGCCCTTGCGAGTCGTCGGATTTTTTAGGTGCTTGGCTGCAGGAAGAAATCATAAAAAAACCGCAGAATATTGACGTGAGCAAGAGTGGCCTTAGGTTGTTCATAAGGATAGGCTAGCCTAGTGCTGAATTGACTTCAACTGCTTTGCCACCTAAAATTGAGGATATGAAAGCACTTCTTGTTCTGTTGCTCGTTGCCGGTGTGGGAGTTGGCGGTTACTATTTTGTTTTAAAAGATCGCGCAGAGCCGCCCGTTGCTACCGTGACTCCCGTTAAACATGCGCCCAAGGTTGAAGCTTCGGCAACGCCCGGTCCCGCAATGAGTAGATTTTTACATCCTGTAAATAAGGCTGGATCCGAGGCCGAAATTGCGGAGCAAGCAAAAGTCCTTCCGGTGTTAGACAAAAGCGATGCTTCCTTTCAAGACGCTTTAGCCAAGATTTTAGGGAGTCAAAAGGCCCTGGCCAATTTGAATCGCGATTTGATCAGAAGAATTGTAGTGACGATTGACAATGCAACCGGAAAGCAATTCCCGGTTGAGTTTTCGCCTTTAAAACTACTCAAAACCGAGTTTGTCAAAGAGGAGCAAGACGGAACGATTTGGCTGAGTGAGAAAAACTATGTCCGGTATAAGCCGTATGTAAAATTTCTGTGTCAAATCGATAGCCAAAAATGGGTAAGCACTTATGAGCACTATTATCCGTTGTTTCAAGCGGCCTTTCGGGACTTGGGCACACAAGGCTATTTTAATGATCGCTTGGTTGAAGTGATTGATCATTTGTTAGCTGCTCCAACGGAATCAGGGCGAATTGGCTTAGTTCAACCCAAAGTATTCTACGAGTTCAGCGACCCAAAGCTGGAAGCTCTTTCCGCAGGTCAGAAAATTTTTCTACGAATGGGACCGCAAAATGCCGCCCAATTAAAAGCGAAGTTGCGCGAGATCCGATTGTTTCTCGTCAAATAAACCGCCGGTTTATTTTAGGGGTACGGACATCTGTAATTTAAAAGCCGAAACGCGCTCTAATTCCACAAGAGGATTTCGCTCAAACGCAGCTTCAACGGAATCGAGTAGCTGTAAGAAGGGCCGTGCATACCAACTTGCGCCGCCGTGGTGGTCTGTTCGGTCTAGGGAGGGATGATCTCCCCCGTTTTGTTTCCAGGCCAGCCAATCAGACAAAATTAACGTAATTTGACAGCGCTTGGCCGGTGGAAGAATTTTAGCGGCCGCCAGGGCGCGTTCGTCCGCGCTTTCGCGCGAGTGTTGGTCTAAAAATTCATTAACGTTCACGGTGTGATTATATCGATCGCGTTTGTTTTCGTACTCATCTAAAAAACGCACTTTCAGGCAAGATTGCCACTGGTGAATGTTATTATTTTTGCGATCTTGTACCTGTTTTTCTTGTTCAGTCATCGGAGCAACGTTTTCATAAGGATATTCTTCGTCGTAATCCAGGTTATTGGTCTTACCGTAGGATTCCGCATCTTGTTTTTCAAAATCAATTGGGGATGAATCAATGGTCGTTTGCGCAAAGGACGAGGTCGAATGGGCTATCAAGGCGATTGTTCCTGAGATAAGGACTGAGTAAATGATCCGAATAAAGTTTTGCATGTCAATACTGTATCATAATGGTCTGATAATGTAAAGCGAAAAAGCCCCAAAAATAGACCAGGTCTTTTTTGGGGCTCCCGTATTTAAACCGTTTTTAGAAAAGATTACTGCTTGCTGTAGGTGGGCTGGGTTGTGCACGCGTTCGTGCGATTAGACCAAATTTGTTGAATTTGATATTCGACCTTACCGCCCGTTAAAGTTGCCGTATTGGATTGGCAAAGGTCGCCTACTTCCTGTCCGTCATCTGTATTCCAGGCTTGAGGATAAGAAGGTTTGTCGCCGGGAGTAGGGAATCCGTCCGTAACCGCTTCCATAATTTCGTGTGATCCTGCAACAGAAAACCGGTCAAAAGCCGAGCCAGAGCCGCAGCCAAATGCACAAGCAAAACTACTCATATCCGGCATTACTCCGTAGAAAACGTTTTTGCCAGACTTTGTAGTAAAGCCCATGTGGTACGCGCAAAATTGTTGGCAAGACGTTGCTTTTCCGCCTTTACCGTCATCGATGGTAATATCAAGGCCTTTCGGAAAGGAAATCATATAAAGAGTGTTGTCTGTAGGAGCAGGTAGTGCGCCTGAGTTAATTTGCTTCTCGATTTCTGCTTGGATGTCCGAATCGTCAATCACGGATTTATTGGTCACGGAAGGAGTGATTTCTACTGTTTTTCCGAAGGAACCACGGCCAATCACTTGATTGGTGCTTTGGCCGCCTGTGGAAACAATTCCAGCCGTGCTGTATTCTTTTCCGATATCCATAAATGAACTTTGCGTGATCGTTGCATAAAAGTCCGGAGCATTGTCTTTAATATTGCTGGGGATTGCATTTCCCCAATAAACGGCATGAATCAATACGTTGGGAATTACTGGGCCGCCGTAATATTGCACTTTAGGCGTACCGCTTGGGTTGTTGTCTCCGGTACTGGTCGATCCTGTTTGTTCAGTTTGGCTGATTGCATTGCCAAAATGAGTTTTCATTAACCCATTGACGGCAAACGCAGATGAACCCATGAACTGGATTGATCCGAGGGCTAGTACCGCGATTGCGTTTGCAGATTTATTTAATACGTTCTTTTTAAAACTGTTTCGTTTTTTTTGATTATTCATAGCACTCCCTCCCCAGGAGTTTTCTGTTATTTCCAACCAAGTCACGCTAAATGGATTCGGTTGAATTTGCAACAACTGTTTTCATTGAGTTTGATTTTGTTCTTGCGTTTTGAAAATCAAGGAGCTGACTCGGTACGCGCGAACGGTCGGCAGTCTAGAAAACTGGAAATAGAGATGGTCAATCGCGCCGCTGTGTTGCTATAACCGGAGAACAAACCAAAAAATGGGGCTCACGATCAGGACCCGGATCCGCAATTCGGCAAGGGTCTTCGAAAAGAGGCACAAAAAGAGGTAAAAAAGAGGTAGACGAATGTGCGGAGTAATCGGAGTGGTCGGCACTCCAAAAGCGTGTCATCAGGTTTTAATGGGGCTCACCCTCCTACAGCATCGCGGGCAAGATGCGGCTGGAATTCTTACACATGACGATAACGGGTTTCATTATGTAAAAAACCTAGGTTTAGTCGACCAGGTTTTTAACCCCCAAAATCTTTCCACTTTAACGGGGTCCTTGGCTTTGGGCCATGTACGGTATGGAACGGCGGGAAAAGGTGAGCTGAGTAGCGTGCAGCCCTTTTTGACCAATTATCCTTACGGCATCGGTATGGTGCATAACGGCAATCTTTTAAATTATCAACAACTGAGCGACGACTTAAAAAATAACTTTCGGCGGCATCCGCTGTCTCATTCGGACACGGAAGTGATTTTGAATTTGTTTGCAGAGGCCCTTTCGCGCAAAGCAATGGGGCCTAAACTGAGCTTTCATTCCATCGTATCGGCGGCGCAAGAAGTTTTTGACCATTGCGTAGGAAGTTTCAGCATTGTTACCTTAATCGCCGGGTATGGGTTGGTTGCGTTTCGCGACCGAAATGGACTTCGGCCTCTGATTCACGCGACCCAAACAAACGAAGACGGAAAAGTCAGTCATTTATTTAGTTCCGAGAGCGGCGTAGCGACTTTCTTAGATTACCCTCATTTTACCGAAGTGAAGCCAGGGGAGGTTATTGCCGTTACCCTCGATGGACAAGTGTCGCGGGCAAAAGTACAAGAAGCGCCTCATCGGCCGTGTATGTTTGAATGGGTTTACTTTGCGGCACCTCAGTCGACGATTGAACACACGCCGGTTTATCAAGCGCGCATTCAATTGGGCAAGAAATTAGCAAAGTCCGTCAAAGAGCAAATTAAGCGAGGCGCTATTTCGCCAGATGTTGTCGTGCCCGTTCCCGAAACCTCGCGTATTTCTGCAACTGCGCTTGCGGAAGAGTTGGGTCTGCCGTATCGGGAAGTGTTAATCAAGAATCGCTACATTACCCGAACCTTTATTTTAGATACGCAGGATAAGCGCGAAAAAGCAGTCCAGCTTAAGTTAGCGCCCGTGGTGAGTGAGATTCAAGGCAAGAATATTTTGCTCGTCGATGATTCGATTGTGCGGGGGACAACGTCGCGCAAATTGATCGAAGTCTTAAGGCAGTTTGGAGCGAAGAGCGTCTATTTTGTTTCGACTGCGCCGAAAATTGAGTACCCGTGCTTTTATGGAATTGATTTTCCAGTGCAAGAGGAATTAGCAGGCTTCGGTCGAAGTGCGGAAGAGGTTCGGAATTTAATCGGCTCGGATGCCTTAATTTATCAAGAGGTCGAGGACTTGGTTTCCGCAATCCAACCTTCCGAAAGCGGCCGTGCAAACGCGATTAAACCCTGTATGGCTTGCTTGAACGGAGATTATCCCACTTCGATTGAAAGTGCCGCCCAATTGGTCAGAAAACGGAATGAGGACCGTGAGCATGTCAGCGCGAATGGATAAGTTGCCCATTTTAT
>CAIMNF010000544.1 GCA_903842755.1 Oligoflexia bacterium | reverse complement strand
GGATCGATTGCGCATTGTCGGAAAAAAAGTACTCCACGGGACCGTTGAAATCAGTGGCGCCAAAAACGCGGCTCTTCCTATTCTTTTTGCCGCTATTTTATCAAAGAAAAAATCCGTCATTAAAAATATTCCGCTCTTAGCGGACATCAATACGACTTTAAAAGTGCTCGATGCTTTGGGGCTTAAAACTCATTTTAAATTGGACGATCACACGATCGAGGTCGATGGGTCTACCCTGCTTTCCGATGAAGCGCCCTATGAACTTGTTCGAACAATGCGCGCCTCGGTTCTGGTGTTAGGGCCTCTCCTTGCTCGTCACGGGAAAGCAAAGGTAAGTCTTCCCGGAGGGTGCGCCATTGGCGCGCGCCCAGTGGATTTCCATTTGAGCGCGCTTGAAAAATTAGGGGCGCAATTTGTGATTGAGCAAGGATATATTTTTGGAACCGCAACCAACGGCCTTCGGGGGGCCCACATTGACCTGCCTTTTCCAAGCGTAGGGGCGACGGAGAATATCCTCATGGCTGCGGCACTTGCTCAGGGGACGACGGAACTCCATAATGCAGCCTGTGAGCCAGAAATTACGGATTTGATCCAAGCCCTTCGAAGCATGGGTGCAGAAATTTCGGGCGACGGGACACCCCATCTGACCATTCAGGGAGTACAGGAACTTCGGGGCATAGATCACCGAGTAGCTCCTGATCGAGTGGAAGCAGCAACGTACCTTTGCGCGGGATTAATTACTCAGGGGAAAGTGACCGTTCAGGGAATTGAGTCTTCCTTTTTAAGTTCCGCGTTGGAGCAAATTCAACTGGCGGGCGGAAAGGTCGAAACTTCAAAAAATAAAATCAGTGTGGAGTATCAATCCGAACTAAAGCCACTCCAAATCGTAACCGCTCCGTTCCCTGGGTTCCCTACCGACATGCAAGCGCAATTTATGGCGCTATTAACCCAAGCCAAAGGGATTTCTCAAATGACTGAGACGATTTTTGAGAATCGATTTATGCACGTTCCTGAGCTGATCCGATTAGGAGCAAAAATTACGACCAAAGGGAATCACGCTTCCATTGAAGGCCCCACGCGGCTGACGGGAGCAATCGTCATGGCTACCGATTTAAGAGCGAGCGCCTCTTTAATCTTGGCTGCGTTAGCCGCAGAGGGTGAGACCCTGATTCGTCGGATTTATCATTTAGACCGCGGTTACGAGCAGCTCGAAAAAAAGCTCGGGCAAATAGGCGCAAACGTATTTAGAGAATTCGAAAAATAAAATGAAGGATTTGCTCTTTGAATACTGCCAAAACCACACGACCAAGCCGAGCGCAGAATTAGTGGCCCTGAGCACGCATACGCAGGCAACGAGCCACGTTTCGCACATGCAAATTGGCCCACTCGAGGGAAAATTAATTTCCCTCCTCATTCAAATCGCGCAGGTCGAACATGTGCTCGAACTGGGAACCTTTACCGGCTATAGCGCCTTAACATTCGCGGAGAGCTTGCCCCCGCACGGAACCGTGACCACTCTAGATCGCGACCCAGTTCATACGAGCATTGCCAAAGAGCATTGGCAGAAAAGCCCACATGGCAAAAAAATTTCCCTCATCTTAGGAGTCGCCAAACAGACCATCGAAGCTCTCCAAGTGGAAATCTTGAATCAACGGCGCCCACCCTTTGACTTAATTTTTATCGATGCCGACAAAGCAAGCTACGCTCATTATTGGGACGCCTGTTTTAACCTGAGCCGTCCCGGGGGAATGATCTTGGTCGATAACGTGTTGTGGTCGGGAAAAGTGCTTGAACCCAAATCAAAATCAGATCACACCATGCACGCTTTCAATGAAATGACGATCCAGGATACGCGGGTGGAACAAGTCATGCTTCCGTTAAGGGATGGCCTCTTGCTAGCACGGATCAAGTGATCGCTCTTTCCATCAGGAAAGGACAAACTCCAACACGGTCAAAAAGCTCGTGCCAAATTCTAGGCCATCGGGAATAAATGTAAATGGGTTCACGCGTGCGAGGGTGAATAAATTGTAAGGAATAAGCCCGAAGCAATAAAATTTTTGCACCCAACACCTCACGCCAATACCGATTGTGCTTTCCATCGCCGTACACGGAATCCCCGATCATCGGATGAGAGATGTGTTTTAAATGCCTTCGAATTTGATGAAAGCGTCCCGTAACCGGCATGGCCTTCACCAGCGAATAACGTGAGCGAGAAAATCCTGCGGCCGGAAACGGCATCTCGAACCGGGAGACGACATCGAAGTGCGTTTTTGCCGACACTAAATCGCCTAACGCAGTCTTTAAGGGTGATTCCACCGTAAATTTAGGCTCAAGCCAACCCCGGCAAACGCAAACATAGGTCTTCCAGATTTTTTCGGACTTAAAAAGGGCTTGAAGTTCGGCCGCAATTTCGGAAGAAAAGGCAAACATCAGGACACCACTCGTCGCCCGGTCTAAGCGGTGGACCGGATAAACCCATTGACCCATTTGGTGTTTTAGAAGCGAAAGCGCCGTAACCCGTACTCTTCCCCCGCTTTCAGGGGGGTGTACTTGAAGACCTGGAGGCTTCTCAACGATTACCATATACTCGTCTCGGTACAAAATCCGCAGTTGCTGCATGTGCACAACTGTACACACTTGAACTGTGCACGAATAGACACAAAATCAAAAGCAATCCGTAACGGCATGATTTTGACCGCTATTTTTGGATTAACCGCTTGAATTTATTAAGGATAAAATTAAACCAAAAAGACAAAGTGTGGCACAACTATTGCTTCTTTCATCTATAAGTATGAACAAAAATAGGCAACACACCATTAAACGAAATGTTCAGATTGAAGGCATTGGTCTTCATTCCGGAAAAACAGCCTCCCTGATGGTAAAGCCCGCCCTACCCAATACGGGCATTTTGTTTATACGAACCGACCTGGCTCAGCCGGTCAGTATCCCCGCAACGTTCGAGTTCGTCACTCAAACAAAACTCGCGACTACTCTTGGTCGTTTTTCAAATGGGGTGTCCGTTCAAATTTCAACCGTAGAACACTTACTTTGCGCTTTTAAGTTGATGGGCATTGATAACGCCGTCGTGGAAGTAAATGGCCCCGAAGTTCCCATTATGGATGGTTCGGCGGCAGCGTTTTGCGAGCATTTAATGAGTGCCGGACTTTACGAGCAAGCGGTGAGCAGAAAAGTAGCCGTTCTTAAAAAGAGAATCGAAATTCATAAAGGCGATAAGTCGGCGAGCATCGAGCCTTCTTTCCGACTTAAAATTGATGCCAAAGTGGAATGGAATCATCCAGCGATTGGTAAGCAAAATTACTCTTACACGATGGGCGAAAGCGATTTTAAAGAAATTGCCATGGCCCGCACCTTTGGTTTCTTAAAGGATGTTGAGCAACTCCAAAAAATGGGACTTGCTCGCGGAGGCTCCCTTGATAACGCTGTCGTTCTTGATGAAGTCAGAGTCTTGAATCGAGAAGGCCTTCGGTACCGCAATGAATTTGTACGCCATAAAGTTTTAGACGCCATCGGTGACCTTGCCCTGGCACCGATGGCCATCTTAGGAGATGTGAGCCTGGTCAAAGCCGGGCATGAACTTCATGCTGAATTAGTGAACGCTATTTTCTCTGACCCTAGCCAATACGAAGTGAAATCACTGGAAGAGATCAATGAAAAAACTGATCCCAACTTCGTCAATCCCTGGTTGGTCAGCGCTTTAGGTCAGTGATTTTTAATAAAAGTCGATTCTTTTTTTAGACGATCTTTGCGCGTCCCGGGAACTTCCCCTTGCAGATTAACCTAAATTTAAGTATACCTTCAAAGGTGTCGAGCCGTAGCGCAGCCTGGTAGCGCACTTGCTTGGGGTGTAAGAGGTCACGAGTTCGAATCCCGTCGGCTCGACCATTTTTAAATCAAATCAACCGTCAAATCTCTACCTCTTTTTGTAATAGATTTAATTTAATAAATTACTTCATCCTTCAGGGCTCCTTGTGCCAAAATAAAAGAGTAGCCTTACCATGTTAAAACTGAACCTCTCGTTTCGAGCCAAGATTACGTTTTTGATTGCTGCAGGCTTATTGATCAGTGGCGCGTGCTTTGTGGTCTTGGGGACCCGCCTGATCATTCAGGATAAAACCTCGTACATCTATGATTATGCGGCTTCGCAAAC
Organism: Oligoflexia bacterium; assembly: GCA_903842755.1. Lineage (GTDB taxonomy): Bacteria > Bdellovibrionota > UBA1018 > UBA1018 > CAIMNF01 > CAIMNF01. Next base: position 7,073 of record CAIMNF010000544.1, on the reverse strand, counting down.
CGATGGTATCGCAAAGGAACTAAGCTCGATCTTAGAGCCCATCAATCACTTCGCAGAACGCATGAACACGATTGTCACAAAAGAGCGCGAAAACAAGCTGATCTATGACTTTGAAACGCTCATGAATGTAAAGGTCGCGGAGATCGAACGAGAATCACCCACGCGTCAGTCACTGGATATTAATTATTTAAAAGATTCCAAAGAACTTCAAATCAAACTTCATTTCGCCAATGGGCGTGTTTTTAAGTTTAATTTTATTCTCAATACCATTAATGAAGATCTTTTTGCTAAGGAATTTAGCCTTTGCATTTTATCTCCCGACACCCACGCCGTACTTTATGGCTTTGAGCGGGCCGATTTTAAGGCAGCCTCCTCCTGTCAATCCTTATTAGAAATGAAAATTGAGTTTTCCAAAGGAGCGCAGGAAGTCTCGCTCAATCACATTCCCTTCATCATGAGCTACGACAAAATTGTAACGGACAACTTGATCATCGCAAGCGTCGTCTCAAAGGAGATTGCGTTTATGTCAGCCACGTTTTTGATTCAGCGATCTCTTATTTTAGGATTCACCCTCCTGATGCTTGCCCTTGGAGTTTCTTTAATCTTTCTTAAATCACTGACCCAACGCATTGACTTACTCACTTTAGGGACTAAAGAAATTGCTTCCGGTAATTTTGATTTAATTATTCCTGAAAACAAAAATGTAAACGACGAAATTTCGCTGTTAACACGCTCCTTTAATCTGATGAGTGGAAAAATCAAAAACCTTCTCATTGAAACTGCTTCAAAGGCGGTGCTTCAAAAGGAACTTGAGGCCGCAGAGCTCGTGCAAAAGCAATTTCTGCCAGGGCTAAGCTTCAGCGACGACGCGTTCGTCATCCAAGGAATCAGCAAAAGTGCGACCGTCTGCGGGGGCGATTTTTGGCAATTTAGGAGAATTGGAAATCGCGTTTTTTTGATTTTTGGGGATATCACCGGCCACGGCATGCCCGCTGCTTTGCTGACCGCTGCGGTGTATGGAACATTCATTACTTTTGCAAAACAGATTTCAGACGGCGTCTTCGAGGGCCAAGGACCAGAGCTTCTGTTGAACTCATTAAGTAGCGCCGTTCATTCGGCGATTTTTGAAGCGATCGGCGGGGAATCCAGTTTTCCGTGCTGTTTGGCGATCTTTGACTTGGATCAAAATAAATTTTTCTTTGTTAAGCACGGTCATCCCAATCCCTATCTCTGGGATACCGAGTCCTCCCGATGGTCGATCATGATGAGTGACATTAGTTCCCCGCTAGGCTTAACCCAATATTCCCCAAGTCCAATGATGACCCTCGACTTTAACCCAGGCTTTAAGATTTTGTTCTACAGTGATGGGCTTTTTGATGAACGCCTGAGTGATCATAAGCGGCTCAATAAAAAGGAAACGCTAAAAGAGTTCTCGCAATTCGTCCAAAATAATGGCGGTAACAATCCCGTTGTGGAACGAATGATGGGTACGGTTCGCCAATTTTTTGGCAATGAGACCGGAAATCAACCCGACGACATCACCTTTGTGATGATCGAACGTAAGTCATAAACCTACCGCTTAAACTTTGCAAAATATGTGCTAATTCCAGAGGTTTTATTAAGTTTTAATCGCATTCGGACGATGAGCTCATCGAAGGAGTTAAAAGGCCCAATCGTGCAGTTATGCTCTACGAACAAAATATCTACCGCTCAAAAGAATTTATTATTGGTAGCTTTTTAATCCTCTTGGGGATGACGGGGGCCTTTGCGTTTGTGACTTATAATCGGTCGTACTCGGAGCTCGGAAACTTGGGCATCGATGTTGGAAGCTTGTTCACAGGGGAATCAGGAGTCCGGTACCGAAACGGCGGTTCTGCCATTTGGCAAGATGTGCCCTCTAAAAATAAAAAAAATCTTGCCGTAGGAGATTCCATTTTTACTTCCGGCGGGGGCACTGCAACAGTGGGACTAAAAGAAGGCACAGAGTTAACCATTCAACCAAACTCGCTGGTTATTTTTACGGCAAAAAGGGAAGCGCACAAAGGGAAATCAGAACTCAAAAATGTCCTTCAAATTAAAAAAGGTGGGATTCAGGTAAGAGTAACCGAAAATAAACACGAAGAACTTTTTGTAGAGGTGAAAGGAAAAACCTTTGCGCTTGTTACTGAACCTCAGAAGCCAAGTGAAACGCCTACCCCGAACGCAGCTCCACCGACAGCACCTTTGAACGCAATATTGGCAGGAGGGGAGTCGCCGTCACCAACTCCAATTGCTTTGAACTCCGACCGATCGCCATCCCCCGAGGCTACCGAAGCGATGCCCTCTAACCCAGCGAAAATATCCGAAGCAAAAAAGGAACCCGCACTTCCAAAAGACGAAGTCAAAATCTACTCCATTTCCGTTGACGAAGCCTCGGACAAGCCAATCGTCACGGTTCGGACGGAGGTACCCAAGACGAAGCCAATGGAAACTAGCGGTAATCATGAACTTGCGGCAACCGTCAATACGACCCCTGCGGAATCCACAACTTTAGCTACTGCTCAGCCTCCAACAGGGCCCGATGCCGCTAGCCCTGCAATGCCAGCACCCATTGCGGCAGAACCAGTGCCTCAAGAAATTGTTCTCCAAGAAAGCGTTTTGCAAGAACAGCCGATCGAAGAGCCTGCGACACCGGCCGTAGTCGTGGTCGCCGCAGAAGTAAAAAACATCGAGCTTAAACACGAGGCTGAATTCCATGTAGCCGCGCCCAAACCCACGCCCGTCCCCGTCCTCGAAGAAAAATTGGCGAAGGTCGAACCTCTAGAAGCGCCGGTCGTCGCAGTTACACTTGCTCCGCCCACACCGGCCCCTCTGCCGACGCCCGAACTCGTGGCGGTTGAACCTGTTTGCAAAATCCCTGACCGTAAACCCGCCGAAGAAGAGAACGCATCCGTCATGCGACCCAGCCGAATTCACTTCGAATTGGGGATGGGATACTCGACGATCTCTGGAACAGATCCTACGTCTGGTGCGGTGGCCAACTTTAGCTCGGGCTTGAATTTGGACCTAAAAGCCAGCTGGATTCAGTCGTGGACAGATCAATTTAAGACTCAGATTTTCGGCAAAGTACTGCGCGAAAGCTACCTCCAACCGCTTGCTCCCAACACGCTTACCAATGCAAACCTTACGCTTGCGCGATTCGGCATTGGCTTTACCGATTCGCTGTTGAACTGGATTGATCTGAATGGGGCGCTCAGCATTGGCCAAGAAGTATGGCCACGCTCCACTTCGGATACAGACGTGACCTTAGACACCGTACTCGTTCCCGATTCAACTTTTGGCTTTGTGATTCACGTGATCCAAGTTTCGCGCTATAGCCTAAATTTTTCGGGATCTGGGCGTTATCTTATTGGAATAAAAAACAACTCCTATGTTTTAAGTTCTGGTACGGGATACAGCTTAGGGCTTGACTTGTCCCAGTTAAGGTTAAGTAATAGCGTCCTCAAATGTGGTATTTCTTATGCTAGCTTTTCCCAAAATTCAAACATTGTCCTTTTGAATCGAAATGATATAAATTTGAAGTGTGGATTTGAATTCGAGTGGTAATAAAATAACCGTAGGTCCCTCTTGTAAAAATCTTTCTGTTATTCTTTTTTTAGGAATCATGGGCCTGGCGATTTCCACTTTCCAAACCAAGCAGTTTTTTGAATTACGCGGTGGCCTTGCCTCGATGCATTCCATTTGCGATCTCAGCGCCACTTTTGATTGCACGGCGGTTGAAATGAGCAAATATGCCGAGCTCACCCCCTCCATTCCCTTATCCCAAGTGGCGATTGCCGGTTACCTGATGATCATTTTTTATGCGACTCTCGGTTTTTTTGAGCGATTGAAAAAAAATACTCGATTGATTTTGCCGCTCCTGACCGGAATCTCGCTTTTTTTTGCGTTTTATTCCCTTTGGCTAATGCTCGTCACTTTAAAAAAGACGTGCTTGTTTTGTGTTATTTTAGATATTCTCAATGGTCTTCTCTTTTTAGCCTCAATCCAATTTCCCTTAAGACTTTCCCTTAAAGATCGACTGTTGCCTCTAGGTCTGCAGTTCCTGGCTACCGGTATTGTGGCGCTTGGGCTTTCCTTTGGCGTCAGTCACGTCTATAACATAGATCCGCCTGGAATGGCTGAGGCCCTAGAACAAGAGTACCAGTTAATCATCAATACGCCGCCTGTAGTCATTAGCGTTCCCGACGACGCGCCTCAATTGGGCCCCAAAAACGCGCCTATTACTCTTTTAAAATTTAGCGACTATCAGTGCCCCTCCTGTAAATTAGCGGCGCAGAGTGATCACGCTTTGATCAAACGATATCCCACCCAAATTAGAATTGTTTTCCTAAACTTTCCGTTGGGTATGGCCTGTAATAAGTCGATGAAAGAGGAGCTTCACGAAAGCGCCTGCGAAGCTGCAGCCGTCGCCATATGTGCCGCTCAGCAGGGCTACTTCGGTGCGGCTTACGAAGCCCTTTATGAGAATCAGGACCACTTTGCAGAGGGTTCAATTGCAGAGCTGCTCCAGAGCATTCCGGGGTTGAATATAAATCAAGTGAGAGAATGTTTAAGCCAAACGGCCACTCAAAGTAAAATTCAGCGAGACCTTGAGTTCGGTTCCCAATTGAATGTCCATGTTACGCCCACCTATTTTATTAACGGCAAAAAAGTGGACGGAGGACTTCCGCCTTCACTTTGGATTAGAGTGATTGATACTCTCCTAGGGACTGCGCGGTAGAGGGGAAAATTGGCAATTTACGCTGATTCCGTTACTCTTACTCTTAATGGCAGATATTTTTAAAAAGATCCACTCCGCAATTCTTGGAAACTCCGCCCTCTTAATCGCAGTCTGTTTGATTTTCTTTATTTTTTTCAAAGTAACCGTCGCGCTCATTCCATATAGCCAGCTCGATGATTGGTGTTACCTGAAATTTGCAGCAAAAACCGTCGGGGAAGAATTGCCGGGGTGTATAGGAAGCGATTATCCCCCTGGGGTAATGCTCCTCTGGTTTCCGGCTGCAATCAGTGCGAAAATCGTGGCTTTTTTTATCCCTTCCGTAGATTTTTCTGAACTTCTTGCTGCCTGTGTTGGCGTGCTTTCCTATTTTTATTGGGGATCTTCGCTTTTCATCCTCCATCCTATTTTTAAACGGAATGTTTTCTTAACACTGATCATTAGCTTAAGTGTACCTGTCTTATATTACTCTACGGAACGCACGACCATGACCCATAGTTCAGAATGGTTTTTAGTCTGTGCTCTTGCATGGACCGTATTAAGGAAACGCCTGTTTCCAGCCATTCTCTTCAGTGTGGTTCTTACTGCGCTTCGGATCAATGATTTCCCTGCTCTGTTTTTACCCATTGGTCTTTACCTCGATCAAAAGAAACCCATCACTCAAAAAACGCTCCTTTCTGCACTTTCCATTCCATTATTTATTCTTGCGGCAATTCTCGTCTTTTTTTCGAAACACGGCTACCACTCCAGTCATCTGAGCACATGGATAGGTAACTTTACGTTTTCAAGAATCGGTTGGGTTTTTGGAGGTGCAGACTGGGGATTGTTCTTTACGGCGCTACCGTTACTTACCGTGAACATCTTAGGATTGTATCACCTCAGGAAACTATCCAATATTGGAAGAGCATGCATCCTTTGGGCCGTCATTGAATTGGCGATTTGCATTGGATGGAAGGGCAATGGAAGTGATTTTGGATACCGGTATTTAATTGGGTCTTATGTGTCGCTCGTGGTACTCTGCGCTGGTGATCTCAAAATCAATTGGGGATTTAAAGGAATGCTCCTGGCGCAATCCCTCTTTAATTGTCTTCTTTTAATATTTTACAAAGTTTTTGACGATACCACGCCTACGCCCACCGAAGGGATGACCTGGACCCAGCCCCAATTATTATTAAACACATTCTCCCATATGTCCTCACAAAGTGATTGGGCGTATTGGTTTCAAGAGTTTCTAGGTTGGCACCAATCGGCGCATTTTAACTCTTCGCTTATTTATTCCTTTTCGACGGTGCTTTGGGCTATTTTTGGATTCATTTTGACATTAACCCTGACCGTCACCCTAATGGCGCATTGGCAGCAACTAAGGAATAAATAAGGAATTTAACCGGTTTTCCGATACGTGAGTGATGGAGTTTTTCCGTAAAAAAATGAATGAAGCCAAAGTCGAGCTCTTGCACCTCGTGCGGTCGCCCTGGGTTTTGATTCATGAGTACCTTGGTTTTGGGATTTCTAAAAAAACGTTTATTGTGGCCGCTACCTTGGGCGCCATGGGTAGACTTTTGTCTATTGCACAGTTCGGGATCGTCTATAAAGTCCTTTCAGCCATCGTTCAATCGAATCCTGCCAGCCTCCTTACCGGTGGATTTGGTACTGCCCTAAAATTTGTGGTACCTGAAAGACTTGCCTCGACCGGATGGATTTGGGTGTTCATTGTACTTTCATCCATATTAATTAAGACGCTTGAAATCTACCTTAACTTTAGATCCGAGAAATATATTTTTGATGCCCACAAGATGCTTGAACTGAATATCCATAATGCGGTCTTCCATCAACTGATGAACCTGGATTTATTTTATCTTGAGTCAGAAAATGCCAAGCGGCAAAAAACGTGGGCAGATACGGTAGATTTGATTTCCAAAAAAACACAATCCTATGCCGAGTCGATTAAAGGTACCTACCAAGTATTCATGAAGTCATTCACGGTCATGGCCCTATGCCTTTTTATGATCATTGTGCAAATTAAGCTGTTCTTGGCTGCAGGATTGATCATGATTACCATGAGGTTATTGCTGTTTACCTTCCGTCGCAAGCTAAAGTCCAAGGGAGCGGTGCAATCTGAATCGGAACGAAAAAACAGAACAAATATTTCAAGCGTCATTGGCGGGCTTCTGCTCATTAAGCTTTACCACCAAGAAGAGAAAGAAGTCCGCGAAATGCGGGAATTTCAAGAACAACTTTTTAGGGAAATGTCCGAGGAAAAGCGAATCCAATTGCTCGAAGCTCCGGCTGAAGAACTCAGTAAAACGTTTACTTTGGT
>CAIMNF010000543.1 GCA_903842755.1 Oligoflexia bacterium | reverse complement strand
TCTGACTCTGAAAACTTTCCAATTCCGCTAATTTTAGCGCCAATAAAAAAGATCTTACTTCTCCTTGTGAACCTATATCAACCAAATCTAACTCCAGTGGTGTTCCCGGCGACTGAATTTTCATTAAAAAATCATCCCGATGGGGTCCTACTAACGCCATCCTTCTTATGCGTTCCAAATTGGAAAAAATTTGAAATTGGCTGTGATAAAGTTCAATCAAAAAATTTAACGTTGGCTGTTCGAATTGTCCAGTAAAATAAACAGGTTGTGGCTGATAATTTCCTTTAAAAATCTTGGTAAAATAGGCGATTCTGGTCTTTTTTTGGCCGGGCGCAATTTGGCTTAAAAATTGATCAATTGGTGCTGTAATTTTGCTTAAATATTTAAGTCGATCCCACACGATTTGTGCTCCGAGTTGCGCCAAGTTATCGTTTAATATTTGCAACAATTCTAACTCGAATGAGCCTTCCTGCTTTAATAAGGCATTTTTTTGATCTAGGAATTTTTGGTACTTTCTTAAAAGCGATAAATGGACTGGGCTCTCACTTGCAATTGACTGATTTAAATAGTTTCTTCTGAGGCTAGGTTCACCCCTTATTAAATCAGTCGAGGTTGGATTTAGGGTGATTGCGTGAAATTGGATAGGGGAGTGGTTCAACTTCAATCCAAAGTAGTCTGCCGCGCTCTTAGACAGCTTACCGTTGATATACGCACGCTTCTGTAAACGAGGTTCAAGTGAAATTTCTACCTTCAGGTCAGCGCGAGTTGTTGAATCAATTAAAAACTCGCCTTTCACTTGGGATAATCGTTCGCCCATACGGACCATGGCACCATGATCATTTTCACGAAATGATTTTAAGTTACTCAGCAGGTAGATTGCTTCGAGTAAGGCCGTTTTTCCTTGTCCATTTTCCCCAAAGACGAAGTGAACCCCATGCCCACATGGAATTTCAATTTTTTCCACGTTTCTAAAATTTTGAATAATGAGCTTGTTTAGTTTCACTCTGGAGTACTGCGCGAACTCTAGATTCTCATCGGCATGATCACATAACAGTGATTTTTGTGCTCTTTTGCCTGTAAAACTCCTGGTTTAGTTTTGTCCTTAAAATGAAGTTCCAGGTCGTTACTATTCATCACTTCTAAGCAATCAAGGACGTACTTCGCATTGAATCCAATTTCGAATGAGTCCCCCTGGTAATCAATATTTATTTCATCCTTTGCTTCGCCCATTTCAGGATTACTCGACGAAATAAAGAGGGTCCCCTCTTGAATGCCAAATTTTACGCCTCGGCTCTTTTCATTCGCCATTAAGCTTACGCGCTTCAACGCCCCTAAGAGTTCTTCTCTTTTTAAATAAGCCGTTTTTTCTAAATTTTGAGGGATGACTTGCCGGTAATCAGGATAATCGGCCTCGATCAGTCTAATAAAAAGAAACGCTTGTTCAGACTTTACAAATAAAAGGCCTTTTTCAAAAGCAATTCCAATATTTTTTGTCCCCGCAAGTAGCTTTCTCAGTTCTCCTAATCCTTTTCTGGGGATGACGATTCCTCTCTTTAGATCAATTGGCTTAGTGAAAACTTCGTGATCAATATAAGAAAGCCGGTGACCATCCGTAGCAGTCATTCGAATAAGGCTGTTTGGAAGTACTTCCACAAATACACCATTGAGATGGTAACGTGTTGCGTCAGTAGAGACAGCGAATTCTGTTTTATCGATCATTTCCATGAGTCGCTCAGAATTAGCATAGGAGTAACTCTTTTCTTCGAAGTTGGGAAATGAAGGAAAGCCTTCCGCGGACTTACTCATTACGTTGAACTTGGCTTTCGCACAGGTAATTTCCATCCAAAAATTAGGCTTGAGTGTGAAATTCATGAGCAAATTTGGAAGCTCTTTCGTGATGTCTAAAATATTCTTGGTGCTGATGGTGGTCTTCCCGGCTTCGATCACTTGGGCTTCAATCGAAATTTGAATTCCTACCTCTAAGTCAGTGCCACTTAAAACAAGATTCTGATCTTGCCGTGCTTCTACCAAAATATTCACCAATAATTCGTTCGTGTTTTTGCGCTCGATAACGGACGCTATTTTTTGCAACGCGTTAAGTAACACTTCCCGCTGAATATTAAACTTCATACTTATTCACCCACCTTGATCAAATTTGTTTCTCATAAAAATATATATATATAAAGATCATAGTCGTAGTAGTAGTGTGGATACGGTGGATAAGTAGTT
>CAIMNF010000542.1 GCA_903842755.1 Oligoflexia bacterium | reverse complement strand
GTGGTGGCTTCGTCTACTCCGTAACGACTAAAAACCGTTTCAATAAGTTTTGCAAAATGAAAAGTACTTTCGTGCAATTGATCAATCGCTTGTTGCATCGTCTCTAGCGGCGGATCGCTGTCTTGAACGGAGAGATCGATTTCCACATCTTCTTTGATTTCCGCATCGCTCACTTCACTTTGGATGGGGTTGGAGCGATCGCTTCCTCCGGTCAAATTTCGAATTCGGTTTCGAAGCTCATTCAATTCCCGTTGTTCGAACTCCCGATTTTGATTCAACTCAATAAACTCATTTAATGTGTCTTCATTGACTGGGTTTTTTGGCATTCCATCACCTCTGTTTAAATTTTATCGAACCCCACCTAAAAAGAAATAAGCAAGAATTGCCTAGTGTTTACCTAAATTTCTACTAAAAGCATTGAAATTAAAGGGTTACAATATTTGACCAATTCAATCATATATTATATCCTAAAAGCAGCCTAAAATCGGTAATGAAAACGGAATCTTGACCGATAAGAGGGATGCATGGGGGAAGATTTGAAACACTTTAAAAGGCTTTTTGGCGGATCAGGCAGACTGAGCCTTGTGCTCGTGAGTTTTATCACGGCCTCGGGATGTACTGTTTCGAAATTGGATGCGTCGAGTTCCAATTTTCAAATCTCATCGTTGTCTGGACTTCGAAATGAATTAGGCTCGCCTTCAACTTATTCGGCGGTACAACTCGCAGCAGCGTCGCAGTCCTATTCGTTAGCAGGCTCAGGCGGATCGAATCAAATTACACCTGCTCAAGACGCATCCGAAGTCATTCAAATTAGTTCCTTAGGCGGGGTTAGTGATTTAGGCTCCTCTGTGGCAACCGATGCTCAAAACCATCTGGGAGACAAATTCGCGCCCGTCAATTACGTCGTTCGAGCCTTCAAACCTGGGACAGTCGGAACAGACGGTGACTTCTACTACGAATCCCCACTCCTCAGCACCACCACTTTTGAACTTAACGGAGTGAGCACGGCGCTTTGGCTGCTCATGAAGTGGACTGGAATTAAAAATAACTACCAAGTTTCGTTAAGTCGCAACTCTTGGGAAAATATTCTTTTTACGTTCGAGTCGGCGTGTGGTGTTTCCTGTAAAAACTATTCTGCCACCGCTACAATTAATTTTTTAAGAAATAACCCTACCGTTTATCAAACCATAAGCGGAATTTTCGGAAGCACGAATCCGTACGCCTCTTTAGATTCATTTTCCGGGGGAACCGGAAATTTCCTTACGGTTCTTCCAATCTTTCCGGCTTACGGAATGCATAACGCCCGACAGGTGTTACCGGTCGCAGGTGCTTCGCCCACCCCGAATTATTTAGGATTAACTAATTTAAATTTTTCCGCCGATTTAGACGGTTCCGCGAGCGAACAAATTGCGTATCCGTCCACCGTTACCTTCTATAGTCTTGCGAATTCGACCAATCGGTATGCTCCTACCAGTTGGTCCCTCAACTGGTATTGCAAAAGTGCGCTCAATTCACCACTTTGCACCTCCGATGGAACGATCACGGGAACGTCGCTCAGCTCTGGTAGCAACCCATTTGCAGTAACCATCCCTGCGTCTTACATGAATATTGAGCCTAATCAAAATAACTCTGGGGTTCCTTCCACCTCACTTACTGCAACGGCGTCCATTAATACAGGATCCGGTACGCAAACTGTTTCGATTACTCAAAACATCGTCATTGCCAATGCCTTTCCATTTTCTCCTACTCTAACCGGTACACAGACGGCCATACCCCAATTTAGGGTAAATCGAACAACTTCTTATGACCTGGCAAACTTTTTTAGCTCTACCGGAATTATTCTTGATCCGACGGGAAATTTTACCGGGTTTTGTGTCATCGATTCAGGCACAACGCCATTGCCCGGACCGACCGCAACTGCAACGCCAGGGTCGTCTGCGGACATCATTGCGGCTACAGCGCCCGCTTGCAGCCAAATTTTAACGACCCCGCCTAAAACTGGTTCAAGTACTTCTTCGACGACTACGCCGACTTCAACCACCAATTCGGCCACCGAATTCCTTCTCACGGGAGGTTCTACCACTACAGGCTCTGGATCGAAGTCAACAACGGTGGCGAATGGTACGTTGATTAATTTGACGAACTTAGCACCTTCCGGAGTGACGGTCAGCAGCAACAAGTTTGGTCAAAACACGGTAATTTCATGGGCCCCCACGAGCGACCAAATTGGCCTTAACCAAACAATCCCTCTTCTGGTTTACACCTCCAACATCGGAACTCAAAACGGAATTCAAGCGGTAAATAGCGGCTATTTAATTTTTAATTTAAAGGTCAATGTCGTTGCGGATAATCTCCCCACCTTAAGCAAGCTATTTTATTGGACCGGCGCAGGGGCCGCGCATTCGGTTGC
>CAIMNF010000541.1 GCA_903842755.1 Oligoflexia bacterium | reverse complement strand
ATGATTTTCTCGCAAAGTGCAAAAGAACCCTTAAAAGAAAGCCCATTTTCTGTACTAAAGGATTTAAAGAAAAAACTAGGTCAATGAACTCATGCGAGCGAAAACGCTTCTAGATCGCCTAAGATTAAATTCAACTTCAAATACCCAAAAAATCATAAAAACATCTGCTGCAATTTTATATTTCATCATCCCTGCCTTTTCCTACGGTCAGGGCGTAGGCCAATTAGGTCTTCTGGACCCCACCCTCCTTCAACAATGGGCCTCGTCTGTAATTCCTCAGAACATTGCGAACTCTTTAATTATGACTGCCTCGTTCTACGGCATTCATCGGCCTTACCAAGGCGCTACAAGTATCTATTCTTACAACTCCATTGATGTTTATTTAGAAGCGACAATGATGAAGGTCGGCAGCGCTCTTCCTAACGCCCTTTCAACCTATGGACTCAACACTTCTCAGGCAAGTAGCATTCCAGCGATTCCCAATGCTAAAATTCATGTGCGCAAAGCTTTCGGAGAATGGGTAGATGTGGGTGTTTCTGCAATTGGCTACCGCGGCCAAACGATCATTGGCGGAGACGTAAAAATCGTTCTTTCAGACCCAGAGGAAGGCCCATCCTACGCATTTCGATTCGGCTACACCCATCTTAACCTTCCTGTTTTGTACACGACTTCTAGTTCTTTTGCTCCGGAATTGGTCACTTCGCGAAAACTCTATTTTGCAGAACCGTACTTAGGTGGAGGCGTACGATTTTGTACGGGCTCCGTAAGTGTTCCGCTACAGCTCCCTTTAAGCACGAGCCCTATTTATTTAACCAAATCAGGTAGTGGTTGGGATGAATACCTTTTTACGGGAATAAAGTTCAGATTGATGGGTTCGCAGGGACTTCTTTTGGGGCTCGAGGGTTCGTTTAGCTTTACTGGTTTTCACACGTTAGGCCTTACCGCTGGCATCGGCCTCTAGCCATCATTTATCAAATTCAAAAACAATTTCGTTTTGATCAACAAACCCTAGCACTTTCCGAATTTCACGCTCTTGGGCCGCGGGACTATTTTCTAAGCTAAGCTCGGTTGCTTTGAGTCGCGCCGACTCCTCCTCAACAAATGCAATTTCCTGATTTCGCGCCCGAATCATTTGACGAACTTCGGCCCATTGCTTTAGCCCCGGAGTTTTCATCCAGAATTCTAAAAACCCCGACAAAAAAATAGCCCATATAACAAATACTGCGATCCAAATTCGATGCACCAAATTTCTACCGCTCCGTTTTTATCGTTTAAATGCAGCTTTTCCTTTAAATTGCGCTTTGGCACCTAATGCCGCCTCAATGCGCAGGAGTTGGTTGTACTTAGACACCCGATCCGTTCGCGACGCAGACCCCGTTTTAATTTGCCCCGCATCACTGCCTACCACTAAGTCAGCAATAAACGTATCTTCTGTTTCTCCGCTGCGGTGTGAAACCACGGTGGTGTAGTTCGCATGATGCGCTAATCGTATCGCTTCAAGCGTTTCGGTCACGCTTCCAATTTGGTTTAACTTAATGAGAACAGAGTTTCCAACCCCCATCTCAATGCCTTTTTTAATGTATTGGGGATTAGTGACGAATAAGTCGTCCCCCACCAATTGAATTTGTTTTCCAAGCTTTGTAGTCATCGCCTTCCAACCATCCCAATCATGTTCCGCTAGTCCATCTTCAATTGAAATGATTGGATAGTTATTGATCCACTTGCCGTAAAGCGCAGTCATTTCGTCCGAACTCAGCTGTGAACCTTCAAACGCGTACTCCACTTTGCCCTGACTATTTTTCTTCGAGAATTCGCTCGATGCGCAATCCAACCCTAAGAAAATCTGCGAACCTGCTTTATAACCAGCCGCCATGATCGCATCCAAAATCATTACAATGACTCGTTCGTGCGATCCGGGGCCCGCCTCACCAACACCAGGCTCTAAACGAGGGGCAAATCCGCCCTCATCCCCCACGGCTGTGGTCAAATCTTTCTTATGAAGAATCTTTTTTAAGTGATGAAACACTTCAATGCCAGCCCGAAGAGCATCTGAAAAGCGATCAAACCCCGAAGGAATAATCATAAACTCTTGAATCGCAATTCCGTTGTCGGCGTGCTTACCGCCGTTAAAAATATTCATCATTGGAACCGGAAGAGTGATTCCTTGGCTTGAAAACTGGGACGCCAAACCTTGATAAAGCTTTTGGCCGTTGATTTGGGCTTGCAGCCGACTAAACGCCATACTGACCGCTAAAATAGCATTTGCGCCAAACTTTGATTTATTTTCTGTTCCATCCAACTTGATCATCAAATCGTCCAAAATGGACTGCATTACAAACTCTTTACCCACAATTGCCGGCGCAATTTCTTTATTCACGTGCGAAACGGCCTGCAAAACGCCTTTTCCCATGTACCGTTTCGCGTCGTTGTCTCTTAATTCCAATGCTTCGCCTTCGCCGGTGGACGCACCCGAGGGCACAATGGCACTTGCGCTATAGTGTTGGGAATGCAAAGTCACCTCAACGGTAGGAAATCCGCGGGAGTCAATCACTTCAGATGCAATACAATGGTCGATTTTGATGGGATTTTTCATAAACCTCTGCTTTTACTTTCTACTTTTAAACTTTGTTACTCTATTTTTTTTTAATTTCTCTGCTCGAACAGGTACCAATATCTATCACCCCATTCTTCCAAAAAGGCGGGTAATAGGCAAGATTTTTAATTCTACTCTTGCGCGCGGGACAACGCTCAAAAGACTTCTTTTATAGAGGGCGCACCAGGAGCTAATGTCGCCGAATTGGCCTACTTTTATCGGGTTTTAAAATCGAAAGATCACCGAGTCTACGATAAATGATCAGCTGATTTGCTTGGCCGATGAGCACCGTACCGAGATCACGATCCACGGCACCCTGGTGGTTCATGATCCGTACGCGGGCCTGATATTCGCCCACGGGCGCATTAAGCCACGTACCAGCAATGAGCTTGGGCAAATAGTCCCATGATCTTAAATCTGGCGAATTTGCCGCATCAATTGCTTTTTTTGCTAAATAATATCCAGAAATAATTGCTAACTTTTGAAGCACATTATTTTTAGCTTGTTTATAAGCGATAATCGCCGGAATCAGAATGCCCAAATACTCAGATCCAATGGTCACCGCACGCGCAAACATGTCTCCCGATTCACGCGCTTTTAATTCAGTCGCGAGCATCTCTTGAAGGGGACTCAGCACAGGAACGGGAAACTCTTGAACCAGCTGACCATTTTGCAACAAATCAAGCTTCACTTCAGTATCGGTAGGCGGTAACGAAATCGTAGGAAAACTGATCTCGAAACCTAAACTCCGATCAACCGCATCGCTGAAATAATGCACCT
>CAIMNF010000540.1 GCA_903842755.1 Oligoflexia bacterium | reverse complement strand
TGGTTTTTGAACGGTGCGTCCTGCACATCTGCTTATTCATTACTGATTCATTTAAGTTTACAGAAGGGTCTTGAATTTACAATTACTAGATTGATCAAAAAAGAGGCTAAAATCGTGTATTTTTTTCAAAATTTGCCACCGCGGTCCAAGAGCGGTCAAACAAATGACCCTTGTTTTGAGAAACGAATCGATGGCGATTCAAGCGGTCCCACGCGGTTTTTCCAAACGTGTCTTTCGCGTTTGGATCGGCCCCTAATGCAATTAATTCGCGCATCATGGCAATCTTTCCGAACTCTGCGGCTAAGATCAAAGGGGTTTCAAGCGTATACTTCGAGTGCGCATTGATCTTCGCCCCTCGTTTAACGATCGAGCGAACAATCGGAATACATCCGGCGCGGGCAGCAAAATGCAAGGCGGTTTCGCCATTGTGAGTGACCTGGTCTACCGGTGCTCCGTGAGCCACCATCCATTGATAAAGCGAAAAATTGCACGTTTCTGCAACTTGATGAAAAGCAGTTCTCCCATCTCCAAAATAGGAACGGTCAGCCACGGTGGACAGACGTGGAAAAACACTGAGCAGTTTCATGATCATTCGATCCCGCTTTTTCACTTGCGAAGTGTTTGACCGATCCAGAGTAAACATCTGGAGAGCAAGGGGAGTTCCGTGGGAATCGAACAGTGCTTGGAGATCGCCCGTTTTCGCGAACTCCCGCAAACAGAGATTAAATACTTTTTCTGCCCCTTTAAACGCTGCACGTTCCATGATGGATTCAGGAACTGGTGATGAAATGACCGCGCGTAAAGAATGCCCCCTCTTTAACCAAAGGAGCACGGCTTGGTCGTGATCAAGATCAATCTCTTTGACGAGTGGAGCCTGCTCCGAGATTTGTTCAATGAAATGAGTTGAGTGCCCAATAAAGCCCTGACCTGGAGCAAGCGATGCCTGGGCTTTGCCCACAATGATCAAAAATAATAGACTCCAGAAGACCTTCATCGCATCCTGGAATAGCAAAATTCAAGCCAAGCTCTGTGGGGAACTGAAGGGGTCTGGCTCCTTCGAAGTGTCTAGTCGATAGTCACCTGTTTACGTTTAATCAATTCCGTAACCGAAATACCGAGCGCCTTGGATTCATCCAGCACCACTTGAAAATCTTCAATCACGCTTTTTTCTTTTGAGATCACCCTGGGTTTAACGAGTTTCACTACAGAATCCATTCGGGCATGGAGTTCCTCCATTTGAATGGGTCTAGACAAAATATCCACCGCCCCAAGACCGAGGACGGCGTTCCTCAATTCAGCCTCATGAACTGCAGCAATAAAAATACTCGGGGGAACCCAACGGAGCATCCGGGTCAATTCGCTTAGAAGTTCGATTGCAGTTCCATCCGGTAGGCTGACTCCCGTAACGAGAAGATCCGGCTGGAGCGTAAGGACTTCGCGCACGGCTTCTTCTTTATTTAACGAAAAAGCGATTTCAATGGGATAGTTTAATAATCCCGAAGCAAGCATTTGCTCAATATGATGTGAATGATCGACCACCAAGACGCGGTGTTGAATCACTCGTGGTGGCCCTCTGTTTCGCAGGTATTGATCCCAAACAGCGCATAGGTCAGAGACATTCCGCTTAGCCCAGTAATAATCAATACGGCCCCCAGGAGTCCCCACGAACCAATCATATTTGTAAACGTAAGGTAAAATAATAATGTTCCTAAAAACGTCCTAGCCAAGCGCCCTAACGAGCCAACATTCATTTCCATTGTGTTCTCCTTTTGTCCACACTACCTAAAAAACGAACATTCTTCTATTACTTAATATGCCCAATACATTCCCGTTCCTAAGGGAGAAGTTCCGCCTTCGTATCCGTGATAAATATTTCGTCCAATATAAAATGGAAGTCCCCAATCAAACTGCGTACTACCGCCGGATCCACCCATTTCAATGAATACATTACCGCTTGAGTTCGTTAACAGATCGGACAAGTTCCCAATATAAAAAGAAACGGATGATGAAGGCGTGCCGCTAAATCCAACGTTAGTTGCTGTTTGGGTTGAAAGAGACCCGGGGCAATACCATCCTGCAAGCTCGCTTCCACATTGACTGATCGAACTTGGAAAATAATAGGCATTGGAGCCACTATCAATAAAACTTTGGCTATAGATTTGACCATTGTATTTGGTCGTAAAATTTGCAGTATTCGGATCGGCAGGAAATACGGTAACTGAACCGGGAGTATTATTGGAACGCGTTCCAATCCCTAAAACTAAATAACCTGAGATTGAACTTACCCCCCCAAAGGGGATGTCGGGAAGTTCTAAAATTGCGCCATTATTATCGGCAGAAAGTAGAGTGATTGGATTAGTCACTTGATCAGCCAAGGGCGCATACACTGGCCCACAGGTTCCACTCGGGCAAGTAAAATAAACATCTGGCGCCGGTCCACCTCCGCCATTATTCACGCAAGTTGAACCGCAATCTTGTTTAAACAAGCCGATCCCCAATATTCCGTTAAACCGCGCTTCACTTGGATTAGCCGTAGGTGAGCTACAAATCGAAGGCAGAGTTCCACCTCCAAAACTTGCATTCACGATTTGAATCGGGGTGCGCGCAGCTGGTTCGCCACCTAAAATAACGTCAGCTGAAGAAACGCCTCCCCAAAGTTCCGTCCCATCCCCAAAGGTTGCGCATTCAATCAAAGGCGAACCACCCGCCGTAATTTGCGTCGGATGGGCATTACTGAGTACAGAACTAAATAATCGAAGCCCATAGCTTCCGGTGTCTAACAAAATATCAGAAATCGTGTCGCACTGAGAGTCGTTGCCTGGAGTGCAAACCGTTACCGAAACGCAGGGCTTATTTTGATACTCGCTTGAACTCGATGCGGAACAGGGAGAAGTATTTACCCCAAACGAAATCACATTTGGACCAGACAACGCAGCAAGAGTGGCCCCATTGGGAAGTCCTGGAGCAATTGGCCCTTGATTGCCTACAGAATTGCCGTGACTGCACCCGGCCAGTAAAAAAAAATACCCAAGAGCAATGCAAAAAGGTTTATTGAATGACTTCAACTTTTACATCCTTTGGGACGAGAGTTGGATCATACGCTTTGCCCGTATAATTTCGCATGTGCCCTCCGTGCTCCACATGGAGTTGTTCCGAATGCAGGGTACGATGCCGCTTCCCTTTTTTTCTTCCACTTTTCTTTGATTCCGCCTCCGACATACTTTTAAACTGCCCACGATATTCCCCAAGCAAAACTTCTAGGTCGGGGTGGTGATAGCCGGTCCATGCAATTCCAAAAATTACGCCTTCTGGGGTAGTGTACTCCCGAAGAGTACACGCGGCGCCCTTTAGGGTGATGACGTTGTAACTCCCTTGATTCACTTTTCCTAAATTGACCCAATGAAAATGAGTTCGATCGACTTCGATGGAGTCTTCATTTTTTCCAAGCGTCGCATTCGCGCAAGTAGCCCACAGGAAACCCATCATTCCCAGGACCAAACTCCATTGACGTGAAAATAGAATAAAAAAAACCAAGCGATTATCCCTTTAGTTGCGGTTCCATGCGCGTTTGCCCATTCACCCTATGTTCTCATAAATGGATGAATTTTAGTAGTGGAGTTTTTAAGTTTGTTACTAAATTAAACGATTTGAATTGAATGCGTAAACGCCATACACTGAAATTCAAATGAATTCACGATTTTATTACAGTACGTTCCAGCTTGGTGCCGACAAAGCCGTTAAATCCGAAGTTCTCGCTGAATTTCCGCAACTAAAGTTTGCGTTTTCGCGACCAGGCTTTATGACCTTTAAAGAAACTCTTCAATCCCCTTCGCAAAAACCTATTCTGCAAACCCATGGCATTTTCTCGCGCCTGTGGGGCGAATCCCTAGGCCAAGCAAAAACAATTGCCGAGGCGCAAGAACTCCTCAAATTAATTCCTCCGCAATCCATTATTCATCTGTTTGAACGGGACCAGTTCGTCCCCGGAGACGAGCCAAAGACTTTTGTATTTAACGAAAATATTGAAGCGTTCTCTCAAAAGTATTCATTTCGCACCAGTTTTCGTATCGATGCCGCACCTCAAGTAAATGAGCCCGTCTATGATTTGATTTGGTTAGACCCCGGAAAAGCGGAAACCGATTCGCCTCATTTGTTTTTAGGAAAGCACGTCCATCAAGAACTTCTGGATCCATCCCCAGGAAACCTTCCGCAATTCAAACTTCCCGAGCAATGTCCTTCGCGGGCCTATCTAAAAATGGCTGAGGCAATTGCGCGATTTGATCCGGCCGCAGAGGCGGGCATGGATGTTTTAGAGGTTGGCTGTTCCCCAGGGGGAGCATCTATGGCGCTGTTGAATCGAAAATTTAAAGTCACCGGCATCGATCCTAAACGGATGGACCCGATCATTTCCGCGAACAAAAACTTTACTTCGATCCAAGCCCTTGCAGGCGAAGTGAACGCTCAAGAGCTAAAGCACTGCAATCCGCGTTGGATTGTGATGGACATGAATATTGCGCCCCTAGAGGCCCTCGACGAGCTCTCGCATGTTTTAACCTGTTTACGGAAGAACCATGGCCGCAACTTAAAGCTAGAAACAGGCTTATTGACCTTAAAATTAAATGATTGGAAATTTTCGGGTAGCATCCCGCTTTACATGAAAAGATTAGAAGAATGCGGCTTTAAAAATCTTTTCGCAAAGCAACTTGTTCACAACCGCCAAGAATTTTTTGTTTATGCGCAAAATTTCCGGACATGAAAAAACCAATCTAGGACTTTTGGCCAACCACAAGCGCATTCCACGATTGCAGCGAAGGCGCTTTTTCAGCTAACCGAAACTCACCTGTTTGCTGGCCAATGCGATTAATTTTCGGCCACAGGACGTGGCTTTTTAAAAAGCCTGCTTCTTGCAAGACTTCGCGTAGCTCTCGAATTTGCCATACTCTCCAGTCGTATCGAAACGCATTTTTTAACTGAATGCCGTCTTTTAAATGAAAGTGCATCGAATACTTCATCAAATTGGTGAGCGGATCAAAACGGTGCTGTTCCCAGGATTGGGTGACTTCGCCCCAAGGGTCTACTTGCATGACTCGTTCCTCGATCGAGGGCTGGATGAACCCTTGACCGCCTGCAATGTCTAAAAAAAATGTCCCGCCGGGATTCAATGATCGGTAAACGGAACGCGCATAAGAGAACAGGTCGCGTCTGTGATGAAAACCAAACCAAGAATAATTGTAGGCTCCGATCAAGTCAAACTTTCGCGGAGTGACCTTACGGACGTCCTGGCGTTTCAACGAAAGTTGATTTTGTTGGCTAGGGGAAAGCGCTTTAAGATTTTCTTGCATCGCGAACTTCAACACACGCTCGTCAACGTCAATTCCGCAAGCGA
Organism: Oligoflexia bacterium; assembly: GCA_903842755.1. Lineage (GTDB taxonomy): Bacteria > Bdellovibrionota > UBA1018 > UBA1018 > CAIMNF01 > CAIMNF01. The sequence continues at coordinate 3,999 of CAIMNF010000540.1, read as the reverse complement.
CGTGCTTAGGCGATTGCTTCACCCATTCACACGCAATGAGTGCCGTGCCGCAAAAATCCTCGCGGAATGCATAGGGTTTCTTTTTGGTCAACGCCTGATGCCACCGAGTAATGTAGTGCACATGCCACTGGGGACTTTGAACAAAGGCTTCATACCACTTATATCTTAATTTTTCACGGATAGAGTTTTTGATAAATCACCACATCTAAATACCGATTAAACTTAAATCCCACTTCCTTTAAAAACCCCACTTGGACAAAGCCATTTTTTTCATGAACACGAATACTGGCTTTACTTTCCGTGCAAATACGGCTCAAAAGAGTGTGAAATTTATAAGTGACCGCCTCTTCTTCTAAACGCTCAAAGAGCGCGGACCCCACGCCTTTTCCTTGGTATTGATCCGCGACATAAAAAGTAATTTCCGCACTTCCCGAATACGCTTGCCGTTCAGCCCAGGGACTTAAACAACCCCAGCCGAGTTCCTGGCTTCCATCTTTTGCAACAATCAGCGGATAGGGGGGCTGATGCTTTAAAAACCATGACGTTTGTTCAAGCTCCGTTTTGGGGACTGTATCAAACGTTGCAACTCCGGTCAGGACTTCGTGATTGTAAATCTCATTAATCCACTTTAAGTCTTCAAGAGACGCGATACTGAGCTTCATCACTGAACATCATCAAACGCAAACTCAATCCACATTTTGCCTACTCCAATTTCAAACGGCAAAACGATGGTTGGCTTTTCGGAAGCAAATTTAAATTCCATTTTAGGGCCAAGCATTAAACTAGGCAAAGCCATCTGTAATCCGTAGCCCTGTTCGTTCAGTTTTGTTTTAGCTAAGCCAAAGATAATATTGGTAAGCTCAGAGGCGCCATCCCCCATCTCAGGCGTAATGGTCGCAAACTTCTCTTTGGTCATGTAGTAATAAACTTTTCGATAAACTTTCTCTTCAAAAGAAACAGCAAGTGTGCCCCGAAAAGAGGCTCCATTTAAACCAATAATCGCGCCTACATCAAACGCATACGACGTTTCGGGAGTTTTCTTAAAGGGCTTTTTAGGCTCGGCCTCGACCCCACATTGAATGAGCATCGTTTTTCTGACTGCATCTACGAAATGCATGAGGGTTTGACCATCGAGGGTCGGAATCGAAGCATTCGTTTGCTGGGTTTGCTCTTTTATTTTGGTGGGTCGCCCACTGACTTCTAAAAGTCCGGTCCCTACGGGAAGTGTAAATTTGTAGCGTACGCGTTGATCGGAGTCTTTGGTAATCGATTTAACTTCTTTCCCCCGAATTACGCTAGGAAGCGCCATTTGGAGTCGGTGGCCGGTCTCGTTTAATGTCACTTTCGCTTGCCCAAAAATGGTATTGGCGAATTCGGCGGCGCCGTCCTGATTTTCGGCACTAATTTTTTCAAACTGTTCGCCAAGCATCCGGTGCAGCAAATCCAAATAACCGGCCTCCGAGAACCCGATCGTCATTACGCCTTCGAAACCGTCCTCTGTTAAACCAATAATTCCGGCAATTGCGATGATTTGATCTAGTGGCGCTTGTGCATCCATTTCTGAAACTTCAGGAGTAACCGAGCAAAACTGAGCAATCGTTTTTAAGGCCCCGTCCAAAAAAGCAGGCGAGAATTCTGTTTTAAGCAACATAGGAATAGTGTACCGACGCTCAATCCCTGCGTCTAGCCTTAATGCGGCTCCTCATGCAAATGATCACACCCCTGAGTACTTCCTAAATCACAAGACCAGGCAAAAAGTCGGGTGATGAAATCGGGCGATCCTTCCTCTTCGCGCTCTAATTCCGCCAATTGGGAACACCCATTCCCGTCCTCCAGATCACAAGCCTTTTTAAACAATTTCTTCGCTTCGGATTCCGCATGCTCTATCCTCCGCAACTCACCCGCACGAGTGCAAGCACGTCCGTTTCCGGTCCGACAAATTTTCTCGTAATCTTGCGCGACGGCTTCGCCAGACTTTTCAGCCAAACTCAACTCTAAAAAACACGAAGCTGACTCGTGGTAACGGCACCCCTTTTTTGCAAATTCGAGCGCGAGTTTGAGATCGGCTTGGTCGATTAATTTTGAAGCAACCGCGGTACACGAAATACCAACCCCACCCTCACAAGCTTTCTGATAGAACGGAAACGCCTGATCGGATTGATTCTGCGAATCCAACATAAACGCCAAATCATAACAGCCTTTTTGATGTCCACCAGAACACGCCTTTGATTCGAGATCGATCCCCGGACGGGTTTGGCCTCGGAGAAAAAATAAAAACCCTAAATCCACACACCCCCACTTTTCCCCTTGCTCGCAAGATTTTTGCATTAACGTTAACCCACGCTCTGAGTTCCCAAATTCTATTTCGTCCAGCGCAAGCTGATAACAGGCAGTTCCTTGGCCCTTCGCACAGGCTACTTGAGCAAATTTTAAATACTGATTCGGATTGAGTTCATTTTTTTTAAGGAGCGCCCGTTCCCAACACGCATTGCCCCCTGGCACATCCACCACCGACTCCTGACCTCCGCCCGCCGTACATGCCATCCTCAATCCTTCATCCGCTTGGCTACTATTTAACTGCGTAAGGCTTTCATAAAATGCAGCATTAAAGCAGGCAGCCCCCTGCCGGCTTCGACATTCCGTCTTCGAACCGCGCATTTGGTTTTTTAATTCTCCGTTCGCTTGGAAAAACGTGATCGCCAAACAAGCCCGTCCCACGCCTCGATCGCAATCAAACTTCAGATTTTCGAGAGCAAGCTTCGGCTTATGTTGAATCAGCTGTAAGCGTGCAAGCTCGAAACAGGATCCCGTCAGATTAAGTTCGCATGCTTTTTGATCATAACTTTGTGCCAACGCTAAATGCCCCTCGGCTGCGCTACGCCTTCCTAAGGCCAGGCAGCTTTCAGGATAAAAACGCCTACAATTTTGCTGATCTAATTGCAGGGACCGAGAGAAATTTTTTCGTTTCTCTTCCAACCTTGCCAAATAATAACATCCCACACGCGACCGACCATCACAGGCTTTTTCCAAAAGGGGGTGAGCTTCCAGAAGTTTATTTTCTCCTAATTTTTGTTTCCCCAAAGCCCCGCAAGCCAAGGGACTTCCCCGCTGACAGGCCTCAGAAAAATAAGCCTTTGCCAGGGCCATTTCGCCCTGTTGTAATTTAAGATTGCCCAGAGCCGCGCACACCGCACGCTCCCCCATTTTACAGCGTTGAAATTCGCTCAAGTGATTTTCTTGGGGTGACAAAATACGGACATCTACGGGGCCCTGGATTTGAGCGCAAGAAGAAAGAAAAAGGAAAATCAGACTGAAAGACCAAAGCGGTTTTGCCAAGGAATCCATTAACAAGCGCGCGCCCCCACTCTCCTAGTTTGACATTTGCGCTCTCGTTACAGCAACGCCTTTTTCAAAGCGTTTCTTGAGTGAGGTCCTTCATCTGTTTTCCCAAATCGTGCCGCAATTTTAGAATTTTTGGCGAAATAATGGGCAGGGTCACCAAATCGAGCTCTACGCCATTGAAATCTTTTTCATGATGGGGAACTTCCATCAGCGTTCTAAAGAGTTCGTTTGTGCAGTTTACCCTAAGCGTGTTATAGAGTTCGGATAATTTTAAGCGCGTCGCTTTTTGGGTGAAAACCCGAATATAATTGATTAAATCCTCATGAGTAAAATTCGTCATTGGCCACTGGTCAATGTTATTGCCTTCGGCCTTTACCGAGAGCTGCTTATCTTTCATCGAATAAACGCGATAAGCCAAGGCATAGTGATCGCGTTGACCGTCAATTAAATTATAGTGATAGCCAAGGACACCGATTGCTTCAATTGAAAACACGAGATCACGCATTTCAACAGGCTGCACCGTCCCCGAGCGCAAACTTTCTAAATTAGGAAACCACCGCACCCCATTGGGTTGAAAGTGGAGCCTAATTTCCGTATGCGCAGCGATCCATTTCGGGGCAAAGCGCTCCCTTTGAAAAATCATTTTGGTTAATTTGC
>CAIMNF010000539.1 GCA_903842755.1 Oligoflexia bacterium | reverse complement strand
TATCAAATGCTTGATTATCGAGAATCCGATCTCGTAAAAATGGATATCTTAATTAATTCTGAACCGGTCGATGCGCTCTCGCTTATTATTCATAAGGATAAGGCGCAATACCGTGGGCGGGAGCTTGTTAAAAAGCTACGCGAGTTAATCGAGCGGCAAATGTTTCAAATCAATATTCAAGCGTCCCTGGGTTCTAAGATTATTGCGCGTGAAACAATATCCGCCTATCGAAAAGATGTGACGGCCAAGTGTTACGGCGGCGATATTTCCCGGAAGAGAAAGCTTTTAGAAAAACAAAAAGAAGGAAAAAAACGGATGAAGCAGGTGGGCGCCGTGGAGATCCCTCAAGAAGCGTTTCTTGCTGTATTGAAGGTCGACTGATGGAGGAGATTCGTCTCTTCTGTAAAAGATTTTCAGCGGAAGCAGGACTGATTTTTTTACTCATTTTGATTAAAGTAGTCCTGATGAGCTTGGTTCCTGTTTTGTCGGACGAAGCCTATTATGTTTACTGGGGAACTCACTTCGCAGGTGGCTATTATGACCTTCCTCCGATGATTGGGTGGTGGGAATCTGCTTTTGCATCTGCGGGGATGAGTCCGTTTGTGCTAAGGCTTCCAAATTTGTGGGTTGCCGGAGTCATCGCTTTTTGGATCTACCGAATTTTAAAGGGCTTTAACATTTCTCATTCATTTTGGGTCGCGGGACTCTATTTTGTCTTGCCCTTTGATTTTCTGGGCGTTTTGATCTCGCCCGACGTTCCGCTTATTTTCTTTAGTTTTTTTTCGGCGATGCTGTTTTTTGATGCCCACGAAAAGATGCGCGCGCAGCAGTGCAGCCCCCTGAGTGCAAAAATCGGAGTTCGTTTTTTATGCGCAGGGATGTTTTGGGGAGCAGCATTTCTTTCAAAGTATTTTGCCTTGGCTCTGGTGCCCGCTTTTATCGTCTGGGTATTGGTCTCGAATAAAATGCGGAAGGACCGATTTGCGGGCTTCGTTTCCATTGGCCTTTGTTTTCTGGGTGCGCTGCCCTGTTTGATCCAACACCTTTGGTGGAATTCGCAAAACTGCTGGGCAAATTTTGGTTTTAATTTAATCACCCGCCAAAAGGTGGTCGATGGTCCAGAACTTCAAATTTTACTCTTTTTCTTGCTTTATCTGGTCATTTTGGCCACGCCACTGTTGATTTACGAGGGAATGAAGCGAAGAAAAGGGATAATGGTAAGCAATGAATCACTTCAGCGGTTTCAAACTTTTTGCCTGGGGATGTGGGGAATCCCCATGCTTTTGTTTGGCGTTTCTGCTTTGATGGGAAAGGGGCAAGGAATTCATTGGTATTTAAGCTACCTCCCGTTCTTTGTGCTTTGGGTAGGAATCAAAATGGAGCCGACCGTTGCGCGTTCTCAATTTAAGTGGGTGGGGGCGTTTTCGGCTGTAATCGGGATTGCGTGCGTCCTCATTCTTCTTTCGCCAGAATGGGTGAAGCAAGAGGTGCTCAAGGGGCGTTTTAAGTTAGATATCGAACTTGCCCAAGGCGGAAGCACCCTCGTTGAGCAGATTACGCCCTTGTTAGACGGAGTAGATGGCTTATTTACCGATGCTTACGTTTACTCCAGCACATTGGATTATCAGCTAAGGCGCTTTGGCGCGATTCATTCGCAATCACGCATAAAAGGAGTAGGGTTTTGGGGCCCGGGCAGTCGTTTTGGCAGGGTGTTTGATTGGACCAATCATTTTGCAGACCTTGAGGGGAAGACCCTCCTTTTATTTTCGGGAGTTCCTCCTTCAGTGGAAGGATTTCAATCGTTTTTTGACCAAGTTCAAACGCAAAAGTTTAACTTAAATGGCGCAACTTATTTTTTAACCAAAGCCAACCATTTTCGATCCCGAAGCTATATTGAAAAAGTACTTAATCCAGTATTTGAATCTTACTACCCATTTTCGGGAGCAGGGTCCCGGTGCCCCATTCGAAACTGATGGGGCAAGGATACGGATCCAACGGAAAGGGTTGCTGAGGCGAGTTTTTTAAAAATTGAAATTGAGTTTTATTTGTGAACACCATAGTGTTAAGGCCCGGAGGGTAGCGATGGAGCTCAAAAGCTTACTGAATACACGTGACCTGACGGTAAGTCAGATTAGCCATCTCATTACCTTTGCTCAAGCCATTAAAAAGCGTCCCGAAACGTTTTCAGCTGCGCTCAAGGGCAAGGTGGTTGCCAATTTTTTTGTAGAGAATTCCACAAGAACCAAGACCTCCTTTGAGGTGGCGACGCGGAAATTAGGGGGATCGTCATTAGGATTTACTCCCGGGACTTCAAGTCTCACTAAGGGGGAAACCTTAATGGACACGGCAAGTGTGCTTAAGCAAAATGGGCCCGATCTCATTGTGATTCGCCACTCGTCCTCGGGCGCGCCGCTTCTGGTCCATCAAGCGACGGGCTTGCCTGTGGTGAACGCGGGAGATGGAACCCACGAACATCCTACTCAAGCATTGCTTGATGCGATGACGCTTGCGGAGCATTGGAATGTTTCTCCGGACCAAATGCAGGGAAAAAAGGTGTTGATTATCGGTGATATCCTTCACTCGCGCGTCGCACGATCGAATATTCACGCGTTGAGTAAGCTCGGGGTTCAAGTCACTCTGTGTGCGCCTCTTACTTTATTGCCAGATGACTTAAGTTTGTTTCCCCGGGTCGAAGTGGTGCATCGGCTTGATCAAGCGTTGGGGAAAAAGGCGCTACTCGAGGCGGATGCGGTCATGTGTTTGCGGATTCAGTTTGAGCGGCAGCATGGAAAAATGCATATTCCATCAAAAGAAGAATATCGCCACTTCTGGGGATTCCCGGCCCCGCCGGGCAGTTTAGCTCTGTGCAGGACAAGGTCTGGCGAGCCTCCGCGCTCTCGTCTCTCCCTCCGCCCTGTTGAAGAGAGCTTTCTGACGCCACAGGTTGGCGG
>CAIMNF010000538.1 GCA_903842755.1 Oligoflexia bacterium | reverse complement strand
GTAATATTTAAACCATTATTTTTTGGAAGAGGTCAATAAACTGATTCATTGCGGCAAGGCCGTGGGTATCGAGATTGGCCACTGACATTCAATCGGTGAACTTTTGAGCAGAATAAATGATCTGCGACTGGGTTCGGCAGGTTGAGGTTTGAAGTTGTTTGCAGTTTTTTTACATATTTGATTTTTATTTAAAGAGGAGAAACGCATGAACACGCCATTTACAGAAGGTCAAAGAGTGAGAAGAGAGTTTTCTAAAATTAAGACTCCGCTCGAAATTCCAAATTTGATTGAGCTTCAACGCCGCTCGTATGATAAATTTCTACAGGCAGATGTTCCGGCGGATAAGCGGGCGAATATTGGTCTCCAGGCTGTCTTCAAGTCGATTTTCCCCATCGAAGATTTTGATAAAACTGCGGCTTTGGAGTTTGAAAATTACACGCTTGAGACGCCGAAGTACGACGTTCAAGAATGTCGTCAACGCGGAATGACCTTTGCGGCACCACTAAAAATTACGGTAAGGCTTGTTGTTTTTGATGTGGAAGAAACCACCGGAAATCGAAATATTCGAGATATTAAAGAACAAGAAGTTTACATGGGTGAAATCCCGCTGATGACTGATTCAGGTTCTTTCATCATCAATGGAACCGAGCGGGTTATTGTTTCCCAGTTGCACCGTTCTCCGGGCGTCATTTTTACCCATGACCAAGGGAAATCGCATTCGTCCGGAAAAATCCTTTATTCGGCACGTGTGATTCCTCACCGCGGGTCTTGGTTAGACTTTGAGTTTGATCATAAAGATTTATTATACGCCCGTATCGATCGCAAAAGAAAACTGCCCGCAACTGTGCTTCTCAAAGCACTTAATTTGTCCGTTCCGGAAATTTTGAGCTTCTTCTACAAAGTCGAGAAGATTCAAATCGAAGGGGAAGGTAAAAATAGCAAGTTTTTCAAAGTGGTTGATCTGGATATTCTATCGGGCCAGCGAGCCGAAGACGATATCGTCGATCCTAAAACAAAAGAAGTGATCGTTCGGAAGAATAGAAAGTTCACAAAAGCAGTCCTCAAAAAAGTGGAAGAAGCGGGAATTAAGCGAATTGAAGTGCCTGAGGAAGCCGTTGTGGGTCGGGTCATTTCGGAAGATATGGTCGACCAGAAGACGGGTGAAGTCTTATTTGAGGCCAATGAAGAAATCTCTGAAAGTAAGCTTCAGGATCTTCTCACAAGAAAAGTAAAAGAAATTAAGGTGATTTACACCGATAACTTGACCTACGGCCCATTCGTTCGGGAGACGTTGCTGGTGGATAAAATCAGCACCCCAGACGAAGCGCTGATTGATATCTATAAAAGAATGCGTCCAGGTGATCCACCGACTTTGGATGCCGCAAAAGTATTGTTCGAGAACTTGTTTTTTAACCCAGACCGGTACGATTTATCGCTCGTTGGTCGGTTAAAATTGAATTATAAATTCCCGGAGAATAAAAATAGCCGGGAGTCCACAACGCTCACCAAAGAAGATATTTTGAGCACCCTTTATTACCTCTGCGAATTAAATAACGGCCGTGGAACAATCGATGATATCGATCACTTGGGAAATCGGCGGGTAAGAGCGGTGGGCGAGCTTGTCGAAAACCAATTTCGAATTGGGCTTGTCCGGATGGAGCGCGCCGTAAAAGAGCGCATGAGTATTCAAGAAATTGAAACTCTGATGCCCCATGACCTCATTAACCAAAAACCAGTTTCTGCGGTGGTGAAAGAGTTTTTTGGTTCCAGCCAATTGTCTCAATTCATGGACCAAACCAATCCGTTGTCTGAAGTAACCCACAAGCGTAGGCTATCTGCCCTTGGACCGGGCGGTTTGACACGGGATCGTGCGGGCTTCGAAGTGCGAGACGTACACAATACCCATTACGGCAGAATTTGTCCGATTGAAACTCCGGAAGGACCAAACATTGGTTTGATTGCTTCGCTTTCTACCTTTGCTCGGGTGAACGAGTTTGGGTTTATTGAGACGCCTTACCGAGTCATTAAAGAGCGTAAGTTAACCGATGAAATTCAATTCTTCACGGCAACCGAAGAAGAAAATAAGGTGATTGCGCAAGCAAACGCCGATGCGCTTGCCAAGAAGAAGTTTGAAGCAGACATGGTCGCAGCCCGACGGAAGGGTGAATTCGCATTGGTCAATCCAGACGAGTTAGATTTGATGGACGTTTCCTCGAATCAATTGGTTTCGATTGCGGCGTCTTTGATTCCTTTCTTAGAGCACGATGATGCTAACCGCGCCTTGATGGGTTCGAACATGCAACGGCAAGCCGTGCCGCTCCTTCGTTCTAGGGCTCCATTAGTGGGTACCGGAATTGAGCGCGTCGTTGCACGCGATTCAGGACATGTGATTGCCGCAAAACATGAAGGCGACGTCATTATGGTTGACGGCGGTAAGATTGTGGTTCGAAGAAGCGATGAGCTTGCCGAGGATGAATCCGGTGTTGATATTTATAACCTAACGAAATACCAGCGCTCCAATCAAAATACCTGCATTAACCAACGGGCTGTTGTCCGAGTGGGCGATAAGGTGAAAGTGGGCGATGTTTTGGCGGACGGTCCAAGTACTGAGGCAGGCGAGTTGGCCCTTGGCCAGAATATGCTTGTGGCGTTCATGCCTTGGGGTGGATATAACTTTGAAGATTCGATTCTGATCTCGGAACGGGTCATTAAAGACGATGTTTTCACTTCGGTTCATATTGAAGAGTATGAGTGCGTGGCACGGGACACGAAGTTAGGGAAAGAAGAAATCACGCGAGACATTCCTAATGTCGGCGATGAAGCCTTGAAGGATCTTGATGAAAGCGGGATTATTCGAATCGGTGCTGAGGTAAAGCCGGGTGACATTTTAGTGGGTAAGGTAACCCCTAAGGGTGAAACGCAGCTTTCTCCAGAGGAAAAACTATTAAGAGCGATTTTCGGCGAAAAGGCGGGAGACGTTCGAGATACTTCTTTGCGGGCATCCTCGGGTGTTTACGGTACGATTATTAACGCTCAAGTGTTTGCGCGCGAAGGTACCGAGCTAGATGAAAGGTCAAAGCAAATTCTTGAAGAGTCGATTGCTAAAATTAGACGCGACGAGAAAATCGAAATTGATGCAATCAAGAGAACAACGTTCGACCGAGTAGCGAAGGCGTTAACTGGTGCGGTGACTACGGGTAAACTTTTGTCTGAGGACGGCTCCGAAGAGTTATTGTCTAAAGGTCAGAAGTTAGAACTTTCGATTCTTGAAAAAGTTCCTTTTGAACTTCTTGGATTTATTCCGGTGAAATCTGATTTGGAACAAGAAGTCACTCAATTGGTGAAATCGGCTAAAAACAGAGTGGAGTCTGTTCGATTTGTTTTCAAAGAGAAGGTTGAAAAGCTCAAGCGTGGTGACGAGCTTGCTCCGGGCGTCATCAAAATGGTTAAAGTTCAAATTGCAATTAAGCGTAAATTGCAAGTGGGCGATAAAATGGCCGGAAGACATGGAAACAAAGGGGTCATTTCCAGAATTATGCCTGCGGAAGATATGCCGTTTACAGCGGATGGTCGTCCCGTAGATATGGTTTTAAATCCCTTGGGCGTTCCATCACGGATGAACATTGGACAGCTTCTTGAGTTGACGCTTGGTTGGGCTGCTCGTGGCTTAGGTGATAAGATCACTTATTATTTAGAGCAATTTAAGCCAGACAATGTGCGCAAACTCTTAAAAGAAGCTTTCCCTGATAAGTCGGTCCAAGATTTCTTAGCGAAAGCCAAGGACGATGAGCTGATGAAGATGGCTAGACACCTTAAAGACGGGTTCCATTTTGCATCTCCGGTGTTTGATGGCGCTTCTGAGGCAGACATCGAAAAAATGTTAACATTGGCCGACCTTCCTAAGCTTGGAAAAACAACTCTCTATGACGGTGTTTCGGGCGAACCCTTTGCGGAGGAAGTAACGGTCGGAGTGATGTACATTTTAAAACTCCATCACTTAGTTGAAGAAAAAATTCATGCCCGCTCGATCGGGCCGTATAGCTTAGTGACTCAGCAGCCACTGGGCGGTAAGGCTCAATTCGGGGGCCAACGGCTTGGAGAAATGGAAGTTTGGGCGTTGGAAGCCTACGGTGCCGCTTATGCATTGCAAGAGTTTTTAACGGTGAAGTCGGATGACGTAACCGGTAGAAATCGCATGTATGAGGCCATCGTGAAGGGTGAGCAGTTATTAGAGCCAGGCTTGCCTGAATCCTTTAACGTTTTGGTGAAAGAGCTTCAGTCTCTTGCGCTGAACGTGGAGTTGATTGAGGAAGAAGACAATAAAGAGCTAAAAGCGGACCATCTTTAATTTCTATAATTTTTAATTTCCGCGGTCGTCCTTAGAAAACGGCCGCGGACTAAACCATAAATTGAATTTTGAATAAGAGGGCAAACACATGAAAGACTTATTAAACTTTTTCGACAAGCCAAAAGATCCGTTAAGTTTCAAAGGAATTCGTATTTCTCTAGCATCTCCCGAAAAGATTAGGGAGTGGAGTTACGGCGAAGTAAAGAAGCCTGAGACCATTAACTATCGTACCTTCAAGCCGGAGCGTGACGGCTTGTTTTGCGCAAAAATCTTTGGACCCGTCAAAGATTACGAATGTAACTGCGGTAAATACAAGCGAATGAAACACCGTGGGGTTGTATGTGAAAAGTGCGGTGTTGAAGTCATTCAATCGAAGGTGCGCCGCGAACGTTTAGGTCATATTGAGCTTGCCTGTCCGGTAGCGCATATTTGGTTCTTGCGCTCGCTCCCATCTCGGATTGGTGCATTGCTTGATTTGACACTAAAAGATCTAGAAAAAGTTTTATACTGTGAATCTTATATTATGCTCGATGGAATGAGTACGGGCGTGGAGCCAGGTACTGTTCTTCCTGAAGAAAAGTACGCGCAGCTGCTTAAAGAAGGCCAAGCGTTTGTCGCAGGAATGGGCGGCGAAGCGATTCGCGAGCTCCTGAAGAAAATTGACATTGATCTTCTCTCTAGAACCTTAAGAAGAGATTTAAAACAAACGGTTTCGGAAGCACAAAAAACAAAGCTTTCTAAACGGTTGACGGTAGTTCAAGCCTTCCAAATGAGCGGCTCAAATAAGCCTGATTGGATGATGCTTGATGTAATTCCTGTCATCCCACCCGAATTGCGCCCCCTTGTTCCGTTAGATGGCGGACGCTTTGCGACTTCTGATTTGAATGATCTTTATCGCCGCGTGATTAACAGAAATAATCGTCTTCGCCGCTTGGTGGAGTTAAATGCGCCAGACATCATTATTCGAAATGAAAAGCGTATGCTTCAAGAAGCAGTCGATGCTCTTTTTGATAATGGCCGTCGTGGAAAAGTGTTCACTGGTCCAAACAAACGTCCTCTTCGCTCTCTGTCAGACATGCTCAAAGGGAAACAAGGGCGTTTCCGTCAAAACTTGCTTGGAAAACGGGTCGATTACTCGGGCCGTTCCGTAATCGTTGTTGGTCCTGAGTTACGCTTGCACCAATGCGGTTTGCCTAAAGTCATGGCGTTAGAGCTTTTTAAACCGTTTATCTATAATAAATTGATCGAATACGGATATGTAACCACCATTAAATCTGCAAAGAAAATGGTCGAACTTCAACGCCAAGAAGTTTGGGACATTTTAGAAGAAGTAGTCAAAGAACATCCAGTGATGTTGAATCGTGCGCCTACCCTTCACCGATTAGGGATTCAAGCGTTTGAGCCCCTTTTGATCGAAGGAAAAGCAATTCAACTGCACCCACTCGTGTGTACTGCATTCAACGCAGATTTCGATGGTGACCAGATGGCGGTACACGTTCCGCTTTCTATCGAAGCTCAAATTGAGGCGCGCGTGTTGATGATGTCGACCAACAACATTCTCTCGCCTGCCCATGGAAAGCCCATTATTGTTCCTTCCCAAGATATCGTTTTGGGAATGTACTATATGACCCGCGAACGGCCTTATGCCCGCGGAGAGGGGAAAGTGTTCTCTAATCCAATTGAAGTGCGCTTTGCGTTTGACTCAGGAGTGGTTGATCTCCAAGCCAAAGTAAAGTGCCGGATCAATGGGAAGCTGGAAAGCACGACCGTAGGAAGAGCGTTGCTCTCTGAAATTGTTCCTTCCGAAATCGACTTTAAAGCCTATAATAAAGTACTTGGCAAAAAAGAATTAGCGGAGCTGATTGATACTTGTTTCAGAAAAACAGGCAACAAAAAGACCGTAATTCTTGCCGATCAAATTATGCAAACGGGTTTCAGACAGGCCATGAAAGCAGGGATTTCGATCTCCATTCATGACATGATCATCCCGCAAGAGAAAAAGGCTCTGATCGATGCTGCCTACGCACAAGTCCAAGAAATTGAAAATCAATACGTCGAAGGTCTCATCACCGACGGTGAGCGATACAATAAAGTGATCGATATTTGGGCGCAAACTGCGGAACAAGTGACAACCGCGATGATGAAGCACATTTCAACTCAGACCTTCCATGCTCCAGAAGGATGGGCGGGCAAAGATAAATCGTTATCTGGACCAGCCTTTAACTCGATTTACATTATGGCGGACTCCGGCGCACGGGGATCGAATGCACAGATTCGGCAGTTGGCCGGGATGCGGGGATTGATGGCTAAGCCAAGTGGTGAAATCATCGAGACTCCAATTATCGCAAACTTCCGCGAGGGGTTATCGGTACTTCAGTACTTCGTTTCTACCCATGGAGCGCGAAAAGGGTTGGCGGATACAGCACTTAAAACCGCGAACTCCGGTTACTTGACCCGCCGCTTGGTGGACGTTGCTCAGGATGTGATCATCACGCAACCCGATTGTGGCACCACAGACGGGATTGACATGCAAGCCTTAATCGAAGGTGGGGAAGTCATCGAGCCATTGTCTACCCGAATTTTGGGAAGAACTGTTCTTGAAGATGTTCTCGATCCAGTAACGGGCGGCACTCTTTATAAGAAGGGCCATTTGTTGGATGAGTCGGACGTCAAAGCGATCGATGATGCCGGTGTAGATAAAGTCATGATTCGTTCAGTGCTGACTTGTCAGGCGCGTTGGGGAATCTGCGCGTCTTGTTATGGTCGCGACCTTGCTCGCGGTCGGATTGTAAACAATGGTGAAGCAACAGGCGTCATTGCTGCGCAATCGATTGGTGAGCCAGGGACTCAGTTAACCATGCGGACCTTCCACATCGGTGGAGCTGCATCACGGCATGCCGAACAATCAAGCCTTCAAGCAAAAACGAAAGGAACCATTAAATTGCATAACGTGATCACGGTTCAAAGCCGTGAAGGTGGAATGATTGTGATGAGCCGGAACGGCGAATTGACGGTCATTGATTCGACCGGACGTGAGCGCGAGCGTTATCCATTAGTTTATGGCGCGAAATTCTTGTTAACCGAAGGTACACCCGTAGAGCGAGGAACCTTAATTGCTGAGTGGGATCCGTATTCTACTCCAATTATTTCCGAAGTTGCAGGGAAAGCTGTTTTCGAGGACATCGAAGAAGGCTTGACCATGCAAGAACAGTTCGACGCGGTCACTGGACTTTCGCACAAAGTAATCATGGAATCGAAGACGGATAAGCGTCCAAAGGTTTTGATTACGGACGCCAAAGGAGATGTCGTTCAAGTTGCAAGTTCTCAGCGGGTTGGACGATATAATCTTCCGGTGGGCGCAAACTTGGTCGTTGAAAACGGGGCTGATATCAGACCGGGCGACGTGATTGCAAAAATTCACCGTGAAACTTC
>CAIMNF010000537.1 GCA_903842755.1 Oligoflexia bacterium | reverse complement strand
TGAAGTTCACGAATAAAATACTGAAAACCAGAATAAAGGGTAAGAAATGAAGTACTTCCTTTCCCAGACCTGAGTACCGACTTCATGATGTCTGGGGTTGGTTTACTGGGCGTGAGCATGAAGTCCAATTTGTTGAATTTGTGGATGATGCGGACAGAATTCCTTTGCGATCGATATCCACTTTTGGTGGTCAGATCCTGTACTCAGTTCAATCAGCGATAGATAAATCGAAGGATCGCACGGCTGACTTCTCCAGGCTTGAAAAAGGTAGTGGAGGGCGGCCTCGGGTTTCCCCTCAGCTTCTAAAAGTTTTGCTTTTGACTTGAGTAGTTCCCACCGCACGGAATCTTTTTTAAGTGCAATTTGCAAAAGGCGTTGCGAATTGGATGAGTTCGATTTAAGAGCTTGTTTGAATTTAATTAAAAAATCACGGATTTCACGGCCAAAGATAATTCGTTTCGAAACGATTTCTAAAAGAACATCCGCATCGGCTTCGATTTCGAAAAAAAGATCGGCAAACAATCGAAAGGGCTGAATTTTGCTTGAGTTGCGACTGAGGATGACCAAAGGAGTTTGAGCGCCCGGCAAAGTTTTTTTAAAGTGAGCCAATCGATCCAACATGTGTTTATCTACGCTTGCAGGTTCGACCATAATCGTTCCTACGCGAAATGGATGGTGGATGAGCGCTTCGTCAAGTTCATCCAGTTGGGTGGCCGAGGTAATTTCTTGCCAATGCATGGGGCGATTTTTGACTAAGAGAGCTTCCGCAATTGCATTTTGATAGGTTTCGCCGCAGATGAGTATTTTATTTCTCAGGTGCGCCCTTCGCTCGTGCGCTTGATAAATACATTTGGACAATTGCGATATGGTAAAAGGCCGGTCGAGCTCGGCATCAATTCTAGAAAGCGGGCTGATACCCTGAGTAAAATAAGGAATAGGTGCGGTAAAGTTGGTGATGAGGACTAAGGGTGTAAAATCGAGTTCGCTCCGCTGGATCATGAGCCTTGAAATCGGCAGATCGGTGACATTTCCCCCTAAGTTTTCGAAGAGAACAAGTTTGATTTGATCACCGAATTGAGAGAAAAAAAAACTCGCTTCGTCGACATGTTCGGCTTGAATGACTTGAGTATAGCCCAAGTGGGTCAGCATTCCGCCTAAATTAGTTCTAAAATAACTGTTTTCGGAAATAATCATCGCGATCATTATTAGATTAAATAGTAATCGAGAACTCGAAATTAGAGAATGAAATTAATCTGCGGTTCGCAGATCAATGTCGGGTAATTTGACGTTTGATTTTTGTTGGTGGATTTGTGTAATCCATTCGAGTTTTTGTTGAAGGTCGTTTCGGGCTGGCAGATAATTGCCGCTCCCCAAGGGTAGATTAGCCGGCAAGTTGTTTATTTTTGAATGGCCTTGCGACAGGAGACGTAGATACGTTTCTTGCGCAGCCTTGAACGCAAGCTCGGAGGATGCCTCCCAAGAAAATGACGGTGAGTGTATTTTTGCGTAAAGCTCATAGCCGGTTAGATTCGCCCTCTTTAAAGGGTCCATAAATTCGGGATGCGTCTCCACTTGAGCGAAGTGGGAGAGGGCGTTTGAAAAGTTCCCTTCATGAAGAAAAAATTGGCCAATGAGATAGTGATAAGTGGCGTCATCGTGACCATCAAGTTGGGCGAGTTCCAGTGCGTGTTCCAGTGTCTTTCTTGCGGACAGATCATCGCCATGGGTGTGTTGTTGGTAAGTCAATTGATAGTGGCTAAAGGAATCCCGCCAATGGGGTGTTGCTTCGTAATCGGCTGTTTGGACAGCGTCAATCGGGGTGAGGGTCATCGATTCAAAATTTACCTGGTAGGATAGGTAATAGCCTTGGTTCGAAGGGAGTCGGTCCGATAGCGTCACCCAAACTCGGTTTAAATCC
>CAIMNF010000536.1 GCA_903842755.1 Oligoflexia bacterium | reverse complement strand
GACATTCCCCGCATTTTAATTTCCAATTATTCGCGTAGATTGAGATTCAGCCCACAAGGAGGTGGCTAAAAATGGATCTAGAAATCTTAAAGAAGAAACTAAGTACTTATCGAAACGCGCGGGACCAAGTGCGAAATGTCCCCGATGAACTTTTGCTTGAGGTTTTATCAGCATGGGAGCACTGGACAGGTTCAACGCCCGATTTTTATCGGGGAATTGGAGTAAGTCACCGAGGCATGGGCTCGATGATGGGGAAAGCTAAGCGGCTTCGACGCGAGGGCAAGGTTCCGGTCACAGATTTTAAAGAGATCACGGATGCGGTCCTAGGTGGCAATTCATTGACCCAAGGATTTACAGCTAATTCGATTGAGCTGTGTTGGGATCAAGGAAAGGTAATCCGGTTTCCGCAGGTGGAACAGCTCATCGATTTTTTAAAAAAAGTGGCTTAAGGCGGCCACCTAAAAGCCAAAGGAAGTGAATGATTGCACTGAATCGTAGGACGAGAATTTATGTCTGCAAAGAATGGACGGATATGCGGTCGTCCTACGATTCATTATTTGGACGTGTGAAAGAAATTCTTAATCACGATCCTTATTCGGGTCATTTGTTTTTATTTGTGAACCGGACCCGGACGAGCTGTAAAGTTTTATACTATGATGGGACCGGGTTTGTGATTTTGCAGAAGCGACTAGACCGTGGAACTTTTAGTCGCATCAATCCAAGTTACGAACAAGAAGTGATATTGACTGAAGCTGAATTCGGCCTTTTTTTTGAGGGTGCCGATTTAAGTAAAAGGTTTATTGAAAGTCCAATCGAGAAAAAAAGAGTATTTTTAAAAAAACGGCAATTGAAAGAAGAGATAGCTACGGTATGATGAGTGCAAATGAGCACTCAAGACTTTCTATTTGAGCCGATTCCACACGATAAACTCGACACTTTATCCAAGGAAGACTTTAAGGTGCTGGTTCAGGGGCAAGAAGACATTATCGCTCAACTTCGCAAGTTAAATGAAGACCTTTTAAAAGAAGTAAAGGCGACAAAAGAGCAGAGCGTACAGGTTCAAGAGCAGTTACTCATTTTAAAAAGTAAATTTTTTGGTCGGAGTTCCGAGAAGCGGGCTTCAAATGATTTAAAAAATGCCCATGAAAGCGAACAGCAAAAGCTGCCACCTAAAGAGCGCGTACAGCTTCCTTCCCTTCGGTATCCAAATGCGCCATTAATTGAGCGCAATATAGAGCTAAAAGAAATTCCCGATTGTTCGTGCTGCGGCCATAAATTAAGTGATTCTGGAATGACCGAAGATAGCGAACGTTTAACGGTTATTCCAAAAAAATTCGTTGTGGAGCGATTAAAACGTCATATTTACCGCTGTGAGAGTTGCCATGGGGAATTAAAAACGGCACCGACCTTACCCCGCATTAAAGAGGGTTCTGCCTACGGAGATGAATTAATCATCGATGTAGCGGTTGCAAAGTACGATTACCTTCTTCCTGTCGAGAGGTACGTTCGGATGGCGGAAGATTTGGGCGTGGTTGGTTTACCGTCGCAAAGTTTAATCGAGACGACGCATTATTTAGCGGATTATTTAGAGCCCATATATGAGGGCATCAAAAACGAGGTTTGCGCAGCGAGAGTGCTGCATGCGGACGAGACACCGCACCGGATGTTAGAGGGGGATAAAAAGAAGACCTGGTTTTTATGGGGGTTCTCGACTCAAAAATCAAGTTATTTTGAGCTCCACAACTCGAGATCGGGAGAGGTGGCAAGCCGTTTTTTAACTGAAGCGGTTTGCAATTACTTAATGAGTGATGTTTACAGTGGTTATAAAAAAGCGGTCACTGATGCAAATGTTATTCGTCAAAAAAACGAACTTCCAATCATCGAAAATATTTACTGTAATGCGCATGCGAGACGGAAGTTTAAAGAATCGCAAGATAACTTTGCAGCTGAAAGCGCATATTTTTTAGATCAATACGAACGCATTTATTATCTGAATACTTTAAAAACTAATCGATCTGAAATGAAGGTCATTTTTAACGAAATGCAAACACGAGCGCTGGAAGAAATTGTACAGACCCCGGAGAAAAGTTCACTCGGAAAAGCGCTCGGTTATTTTTTAAAGAACTTTGCCGAACTGACTCGCTTTACTGATGATCCTGAACTACCGATCGATAATAACTCGCAAGAGAGGCAGATGCGAAACCCAGTGGTCGGGCGCAAAACTTGGTATGGAACCCACTCCAAGCGAGGGGCAAAGACTGCGGCGATTTTGTTCTCGATCATCGAAAGTTGTAAATTAAACGGAATTAACACAAACGAATATTTAGAAGCCCAAGTCCAAAACTTACACCACGGCAAGCGCATCCAAACTCCGGCTAACTTTACTCACACATCATCACCACGCCACTAAACGAATAAAAATGTAGGGAATGTCGACGATTTACCTTCTAACACTTCTTCTGGCTTAAAGAGCTTCTTAAAAAGCTCGAAAACCATTTTTAGCACTGTTCCTTCAGATGAAAAAACGAGCACTGCAATGGTTCCGATCACCACGATTGCAAATGAACGGTATTGAAAATAAATTTTGGTGGAGCCCTCTAGAGAGCTTATAATCACTCCGGCTAGTAAAAAAAAGCCGATTAAGAGAGTCTTCATGGTTT
>CAIMNF010000535.1 GCA_903842755.1 Oligoflexia bacterium | reverse complement strand
CTGTTCGGGGTTCCGGCGCAAAAATCAGAAGACCAGTTCAATTTTGACTTCACTTCATCTCAAATTAAAGCACTAAAAGATCGCTTTAAAAATGACCTCTTTTTAAGTGTCGACGTTTGCCTATGTTCTTATACTTCTCATGGACACTGTGGCATTTTAAATGATTCTTACGATCATGTGCTGAACTCAGAAAGCGTAACCTCTATGGCAGAAGCAGCATTAAGTTATGCCCAAGCGGGAGCGGACTGTGTTGCTCCGAGCGACATGATGGATCACCGAGTTGCTGCAATTCGGGAACACCTAGACCGGAGTGGTTTAAATCATACGCTCATTATGAGCTATGCAGCAAAGTTTCACTCGGGTTTTTATGGTCCTTTTCGAGTGGCGGCCGACTCCGCACCAAAAGCAGGGGGTAAAGCACTTCGGTTGTCCGATCGGAGTACCTACCAAATTGATCCCGCGGCTCCGTCCGACGCCTATCGCTGCAGCATTCGGGACGCAGAGGAGGGCGCAGATATTCTCATGGTCAAGCCCGGATTACCCTATTTAGATATTTTGCAAACCCTCTCTTCTCAAATCCCCCTTCCTTGGGCAGTGTATGAAGTGAGCGGCGAATTCGCAGCCATCGAACTGATGGCTGAAAAAGGACTGATTCAACGGGAAAGAGCTCACCTAGAGGCCTGGACCGCCTTTTTCCGCGCCGGAGCAGAAATGGTGATCACTTATGGAGCTCGAAATGCAAAGGACTGGCTAAAATCATGAATATTCAGAACTCAGAAAAACTATTTGAACGCGCAAAGAAAGTTTCCCCTGGAGGGGTACACTCCCCCGTCCGCGGCTTTAGAGGGGTCGGTGGAACACCTCGTTTTATCGAATCCGCAAAAGGAGTTACGTTAAAGGATGCGGATGGCAACGAGTACATCGACTTTTGTATGTCCTGGGGTCCCTTGCTATTTGGGCATCAGGATCCGGATATTTCTGAGGCAGTAAAACTGGCGCTGGGAAGAGGATGGTCTTACGGAACTGCCGAACGATACTCCCTTGAGTTTGCCGAGACCCTTACCCAAAAAATACCCTTCATTGATGAAATTCGCTTCGTCAGTTCTGGAACCGAGGCGGTAATGTCAGCACTGCGCGTAGCCCGTGGTTTTACGGGAAGAACAAAAATTTTGAAATTCGACGGCTGTTATCATGGGCACGTTGACTCACTTTTGGTTCGCGCAGGCAGTGGCCTCGCCGAGATGGCATCACCGGATAGCGCGGGCGTTTCTCCCCAAACTGCAGCCGAAACTCTCGTTTGCCCCTTGGATGATGAATTAGCGCTGGAATCGTGCTTTGCAAGTTACGGCCCCGAACTCGCGGCCGCAATCATCGAGCCCTTGCCTGCAAACAATGGCCTCCTCATTCAAAAACAAAGCTTTTTAGAAAAGCTTTCGCAACTCTGCAAGAAAAATGGCACCGTCCTTATTTTTGACGAAGTCATTTCTGGGTTCCGAGTTGCTCTCGGCGGTATGGCAGAAATCAGTCATATTAAACCAGACTTAGTCACGTACGGAAAAATTATTGGAGGTGGATTTCCAGTAGGTGCTTACGGTGGACGACGCGAGCTGATGAATCAAGTGGCTCCCGTTGGAGCCGTCTATCAGGCAGGGACATTAAGCGCAAACCCAGTGGCCATGAGCGCAGGTCACGCCATGATCAACAAAATTATCCGTGAAAATCCTTATGCAAAACTCGCCGAACTGACGGAATGGTTTTGCGCGGAGCTTGAAAAGCGAGCCGCTCAACACCTTCCGTATCCAAGTCACCTCCAGCGTTTTGGATCACTATTTTGGTCGGTCTGCAACTCACCTTCCTCAGAAATCATTCGTAGACAGGATCAAATCCCCGCTCAACAAAAGCCTCTTTTTGCGGATTTTTTTCACGCGATGTTGAATCGAGGGGTCTATTTTGCACCGAGTGGCTACGAAGTAGGCTTTTTAAGTACGGCACATACAAAAGCCCATTTGGAGCAAGTTCTCAGTCTCGCTTCTGACGCAATGATCGAGATCGCAAAACATGAGCATCGGTGATTTTGTCCGCAACCCTGATCGCAGAGCCCGCCTCTTAGTCATCACCCAAGGTATTTGGGTTTCGACCCTATTAGTTTTAATGATTTGGTGGGTCACTCTCTTAAAACAACAAAGTGGGGAAATCGCATCTCTTGAAACTCAGCTCGGAGTAAGCGAGCCACTCATTCAAGCGCGTCAATTCAAATTAGCTCGCATGGTCACCGGCGAGTCCGTGACTTTTGTTTTATTGATCTTCATTACGAATGGAATCTTGGTTTACTTATTCATTCGGGATCATCGCAGATCCAGGAGTATTCAAACCTTTTTCGCTTCCTTGACTCATGAGCTAAGAACCCCGCTGACCAGTATCAAACTGCAGGCAGAATCTTTAAGAGATATTGAAGACAATCCAAAGCATACGCCCTTTATTGAAAGACTATTAGAGGATGTTGAGCGACTAGAAGGGCAAGTTCAGCAAACGTTAGAACTCGCTAGGCTCGAAGGAGGCGGAAACCTTGCCCTGCAACCCATTCCACTCCTGCCCTTTATCCGCAATAAAGTATTTGCGCTCTATGAAAACGCTCCCCACCGTGTTCAATTTCATTTAATGCAATCGCCCGGTATTTCGACCGAACGTCAAGCCAACAATTCCGCAATTCATATTGAAGCAGACCCCATCGCCTTGCTCATGGTCTTTAGAAACTCCATCGACAATGCAATCAAATACTCTAAAAATTTGCCCGCACGAATTTCCTTTCAAGAAGAGCTACTTGGGCAAGAATTAAAGTTAAGCCTTATTCACCATAACGCTTTTTTTAATGCAGACGAAAAACAACTCGGACGCCTTTTTTACCGGGGCAAGAACTCTCAAGGGGCCGGAGTTGGTCTCTACCTGATTCAATCCCTCATGCGGAAGATGAATGGAAACGCCACTTTTGCGGCCGAATCGGAACAATTTGTGACCCAACTCACCTTTCAATGCGAACAAGGCAGCGAACATGAATAATCGCATCCTTTTGTTAGAAGACGAGCAAAATGTCGGATCAACTCTTCAGGAGCGCCTTCAACACGCGGGCTTTTCCGTAACCTGGGCTCAATCCCTCAAGGAAAGTCATCTCGCACTTCAACAGGAAAATTTCCATCTCGCCTTACTCGACATCAATGTCCCGGACGGAAGTGGGTTTGAACTCGGTGCGGTCATCCGAAAAAAGCATCCAGCTACCGCGCTCGTTTTTCTGACCGCTGCGGGCACTCCCGAGGATCGAATTCAAGGTCTTGAGCTCGGGGCAGAAGATTACATTGTAAAGCCGTTCCACTTTAAAGAGCTCCAGCTTCGGATTCAAAATGCTTTAAAGAGAGCTGTTTACATTGCTGACTCGACCACGGCGGAACAAGTAACTCTTGGAAAAGCAAAAGTGAGCTTCGATCAATACGAATTAACGTTGGAGGGGGAATCGCCTATTCACCTCTCCCACAAAGAATGTGCACTGTTAAAGCTATTATATCAAAAAAGGGGACTGGTCGTCAGTCGCGACGAAATTTTAAATTTAATTTGGAGCGAAGACGAGTACCCCACTCCCCGCACGGTTGATAACTTTATCCTTAGACTTAGAAAATGGATTGAACCCAACTCCGACAGCCCGACGGTGATTCGAAGCGTTCGTGGTGTTGGTTATTTACTGGAGAAAGACTGATGCTTTATTTAGATGCGGTTTTAAGAAAAAATATGCAGTGCCCACCCATTTGGTTTATGAGGCAAGCCGGCAGATACCACTCCCATTACCAAGGAATGAAACGACGTTTTTCCTTCATGGAACTTTGCAAGATCCCTGAAGCTGCTGCCGAAGTCACGTTCGGCCCAATCATGGACTTTGACTTTGATTCGGCTATTTTGTTCTCCGATTTGCTTTTTCCGCTCGAAGTCATCGGGATGGGACTTAGGTACGATCCCGGACCTAAATTAGATTGGCATTTTTCCCAAATCTCTGATGCCGCTCGATTAAATCCGGAACAAAAGTCGGCACAGGAACTTGTTCAAGGAATCGCTTATCAAGGCCAAGCCCTGCGATTAATTCGCAAACATCTGGCCCCGCAAAAAGCACTTCTCGGCTTTGTAGGGGGGCCTCTTACTCTTTTTTATTATGCGGCCGAGGGATCCCATCAAGGAGCAAGTGCGCAGCCAGGCAATGCAAAATCAGGACTAAGAGATGGCCGATTCGAAACATTTAATAAAATTATTGTTCCTTTGCTGATTGAAAACATGTGTTTACAAGCCTCTTCTGGAGCCGATGCGATCGCGATTATGGATACTTGTGCAGGCGAAATCGAACCTTGGCTTTACAAAAATGAAGTCATCCCCTCTCTCCACGAAGTCATGACGAAATTTAGGTCTCGGCATCCCAATACCCCTGTCGTTTATTACTCAAAAGGTACACACGCAGGACATTGGCAACACTTAAAACATCTTCCCTTTGAATGCTTAGGAATAGATTGGAATCCTTCGCTCGCAGAGACTTTGGAAGAATGGGGCGATCGATGGTCTATTCAAGGAAACTTTGATCCGCATCGACTTTTGTTACCAAAGGATGCCTTTAGAAAAGAACTTGAGCATTTTTTTAAACCCCTGATCAAGCTTCCACGAGAAAAACTAAAAGGTTGGGTGTGCGGCCTAGGTCACGGCGTGCTCCAACAAACTCCAGAATCAAATGTGAAAGAATTTATTCAATACCACAGAGAGGTGTTTCAATCATGAGTTCCCCCTTTTTTAAAAAGTATAACGTTCCCGGACCTCGCTACACCAGTTACCCTACGGTCCCTTATTGGGAGACTTCGCCTACCGCAGATCAATGGATCGCAGCCCTGAGTGAGTCTATTCAAATTGCGACGAAGCAAAAACTAGGTGCGGCCATTTATTTGCATATTCCCTTTTGCGAATCCCTTTGTACTTATTGCGGGTGTAACACGCGAATTACCAGAAATCATTCCGTAGGCCATCCTTATGCTCAAACCGTCTTAAAAGAATTTGAACTCTATTTAACTCACTTTAAAAAATCAGGTGTTTTAAATGACAAGCTTGTACTCAGCGAGCTACACCTCGGCGGTGGCACACCCACTTTTCTCTCCCCCGAAGAATTAAGTTTTTTAATTGGGAATTTGCTAGAGCGATGCGCATTGACTCAAGACCATGAGTTATCGATTGAAGTAGACCCTCGGGTGACTTCACGAGCGCATCTTGAAGTTTTATCCCGCTTAGGCTTTAAACGCATTAGTCTTGGAATTCAGGATTTTGACCCCAAGGTTCAAAACATTGTGCATCGGGTACAGTCTGTTGACCAAGTCAAGCAAATCACGGAGGACGCTCGAGAACTCGGATTTACGAGCGTAAACTATGATTTAATTTACGGTCTTCCCTTGCAAACATTGCATTCAATTGAAGACACCATCGATAAAGTTATTCTGCTCCGACCGGATCGAATCGCGTTCTATGCGTATGCTCACGTACCATGGATCAAGCCAGGTCAGCGAAGATTCACCGAAAACGACCTTCCCACAGGGGATGAAAAGCGTGCCCTTTATGAACGTGGACGCGAAAAATTGGAATCCGCCCGGTACTATGAAATTGGAATGGATCACTTTGCACTGGAGACGGATTCGCTATTCTCCGCGGCTCAAAAGAACCACCTCCATCGAAATTTTATGGGATACACCGCAAGAAATGTATCCCCCATCCTGGCATTAGGTGTTTCTTCCATCGGAGACGCCTGGACAGCCTTTGCGCAAAACGAAAAATTGCTGGAAACCTATATCGACCGAGTTGGAAAAGGAGAAATTCCAATTTTTAGAGGTCATCAGCTAGATTCAGAAGACTTGATCTTAAGAAAGCACATTTTAAACTTAATGACTCGACTGGAAACCAATTGGAATGAACCCGCCGAACAGACCCTCCACCTTGAAACCATCCACACTCGTTTAAGCGAGTTCGTACAAGATGGTCTCCTGGAAGTTTCCAATAATCATTGCAAGGTCACCGAATCAGGACGAGCTTTCTTAAGAAACATTTGCATGGCATTCGACGCTCGCCTGACTAGAAAAGCGCCAGAGACCAAATTATTCTCTCAAACGGTTTAAACCCATGATTGGAAAACTAAACAAACAAAAAAAGGAAGCAACCATCGTCGGAGCCGGAATAAGTGGCCTTCTGATGGGCTATTTTCTTAAAAAAAAAGGCTATTCAATAAAAATCTTTGAACAGAGTGCACGCGCAGGCGGACTCATTCAAACCACGCCTACTCCCTTTGGAATCGCGGAATCTGCGGCTCATAGCCTATTGATCCACCCCGGGATTCAACCTTTTTTTGACGAACTGAAAGTGCCATTAATCCCCGTTCATCCGAATTCCAAAGCGCGATTTATTTTTCGTCGAGGAAAAATGAGAAGGTTCCCACTCACGTTTTCGGAGTCCTTTCGCACTCTTTACACTTTTTTTTCCTCTCATCCCCCACTCCATCCAGAAGTCGCATCGCTCGAAGATTGGTGCAACACCTACCTGGGGACTCCGGCGCACGACTCACTTCTTTCTGCTTTTATCTCCGGTGTTTATGCTTGCTCGCCGCGTGAACTCAATGCCTCACTCACGTTCCCCAAACTTCTACCGTCCATGCGGACATCCTTTTTTAAGCATTTACGTAGCTTGCCTAAAAAAAGATACCGTTCCCAAATGATGGCTCCCCTTAACGGGATGAGTTCACTCGTGGACGCGCTAGCCAAAAATTTAAAAACTGAAATTTTTTTTAATACTTCAGTCACCGAAATACCGACTGGACCAAACGTTATTCTTTGTGTTCCAAGCCAAGCTTTAGCTGAACTTTTAAATGCACAAGACCCAATTTCCGCCCAATTCGTAAAAAAAGTGACCTACGCTCCACTCGTCACGGTTACCGCTTTCTATGATCAAAGCGCATTTACTTCCTCTCCACCGCAAGGCGTGGGAATTCTGGCCGCCAAAGCGAATGACCCTTTCCATCAGATTAACTCTCTCGGGGTGCTTTTTAATTCAAGCTCATTCCCCGAGCGCACAACCTCTACGAACTCTGTTTCGCTCACTTTCATGCTTGGCGGTACAGCAAATCCAGACATGCTAAATCTAAGCGACGATCAAATTCTCCAAAAGGTCGAATCCGATAGCAAAAGCCTTTTTCGCACAAGAAAGTCCCCTGTTTTTGTAAAAATCACTCGATGGCCTAAAGCCATCCCCCTTTACTCAAACGAACTCTTGCAATGCCATCGATCACTTGAAGCTAGATTTTGTGCCACCCCAGGTCGAATTGTTTTTAGTAATTACTCTGGGCAAGTTTCCATTCGGGGGATGATTGAAACTTTGATTGACTTATAGAAAGCCCTGAACCGACATTCCCTTGCAAAACCAAAAATTAATAATTTTGATCAACGGAGACTTGATTTCTTAATCTGATTCCGATATGTAGACTTCAGGAATTTTTTAACCCGAGGGAGAAACTCTACATTTATGTCAAAACTTAATTTTTTTATAGGCTTTTTCGTACTATCGGGTTGTACTGCAATAAGAGCGTTAGCCGCTACAGAGTTTTCAGAGTCCTTCACTCCATCTCCCCTTATTACGATTACCGATATTACCACCGCGTCTGATTTACAAGAAACTTTACCTTGCATTATAGACTGTGTTAGCAAACCAGTAGCGAGCCCCAGCGCATCCCCGACGCTTACCACCGCGTCACCAGGCCCGATCGTACCCGGCACAACCAGTGGATCCAACTCGCCCCCCATTCAACCATCCAAGCCAACGATTGGTGGTCCTCCACTTAACCTCGGACAACTTATTCCCGGTGAAGGCGGGGTGATTCTAAATCAACTCACATTGCTTGGAGGAAAAATTTTCGATTTCGTAGTCAGCAGTAAGCCAAACGCTACCTATAACACCGTCAAGGCTTCCGTTGTCCCTGCTGGAATCACCAATTTCACTCAACTAGCAGGTTGGTCCAAGCCAGTTTCAAAAGTTTACCATGTCGATTTTAAGAATCTCTTTGGGGAAGTAGGGGGCAGCTTCGATTATCGGATCACCTATCTTTACGGAGGTCATTTCCAAGGAAAAGGCAAGTTTTTGGGAGAAATCGCATTCGTTCCCGCAAATATCAAGCTTCACACGGATCGTAGTGTTAACATCCACGCGGAGATTTTGGATCCGCTTAATTTCGGTACTGAAACTGACCCAGTCGCTGGAATTCAGTTACAAATCACGTTTAGTTCGCCGACCACTTTAAATTACGAAATGCATTCTATCGAATATTTTATCTACGGCACCGGAGAAATTGAAGACCTCACCGGTGGAACATCTCCATAACCTAAAACGCGCAATCAACAACGAAATAATTAGCTCGCCTGCCGCTTGAGCTGAGTTTGCATCTCCGCTTGCAAAGTTCTAATTTCATTTCTTAGTTTATTTTTTTCGGCATCGGACTGAACTAGTTTTTGCTTTAGTGTTTCAGCCTCTTTTTTGAAGTTTTGCGCAAGTTTCGATGAGTGCTCTACTTTTCTTTCCAAGTCTTGAACCAGTGGACCCGAGCTCGAGCTCTCCTTTTCCGCGGCGATGACCCGCTCCGATAACTGCTTAACTTTTGCTTTTTCTGTCTCCAGTGCCCTCTGCAACCGTTCGGCTTTCTTCGTCGCCTCTTCCAACTGGACTTGTCCTACCATTCCAGGCCGAGTGACACCCACGCTATTTTCTACTGCTTGCTCTTCGCTCTTTTCACGGCCCTTTTGCTCCAACATTTTCTTTTCCAACGCTGAATTTTCCTCTTTCACTTTGACCAGCATTGCTTGCATTTGGAGTGCTTTTTCACGAAACGCCTTTGCCATGCTAGCGTCCGCCGCTGTTTTCTTTTGTACGGCGGTTAATTTGTCACTTAGAATTTTAACTTGATTAGAACTTCGAGCCTGCATGAGCTCTTTTCGTTTCAACAACTCTTCCATTTTAATCACTTTTTGATGTAGGGTGAGCATTCTCCGTTGAGACTGCAACTCCCGCTGCTTCGCTTCGCGAATCGCCTGCTTCGCTTGATCTTTAAGGTCCGACTGTTCAGATCTAATCAAAACCATTAATTGTTCTTGGTAAGCGTCCGCCTTAATCCTGATCTCTTCATTTTCTTCATCCGAAAGCTCACCATTAAATAATCTCTCAACTTCTTCTTTTGGGATTCGCTTTGCCAACACCTTTACTTGCTCTTCAATTTCGTTTTGTTCGCGCTCAAAAACGACTCGCGCGGCTTCATCTTCTTCTTGAAGCGACTGCCCTTGCAGGAAAAGCTCTCCCGACTTCTGCTTCACTTTTCCGCTTCGATACACTTCTTCTAAAAGCTGTTCGAAGGGTAGATCTCCGAGATCCGTATATTTCTTATGCGCAGAACTAATTGAATCGCTAGAGTCTAGAAAAACTGCAAAGGATGGCTCTTTTAACTCAATCTCCTGGATCCCCACTCTATGTATTACCCGCCATTCAATGCAGTTCAGTTTTTCATGAAATCTGACCTCTACTCGATCATGAGGTCCCAAATTCTTCTTCAGTCCACTGGCACGCTCTGAGTTCATCCAAAAATGAGTAATTTCCTTTTCAAACGACTCTGTTTCTCCCTTCAGTCTTCCTGGAAACCGAACAGAGATAAACCGTTTTTCCTGCTCCACGGCAAACTCTAAAAAACCTGTTTCCGATTTATTTTCCGGATACGCAAAATCAAGCAGGGACTGCGATAGGAGTCTAATATTTACGACTTCTTGAATAGACAATTGATAGGACTTCTCTGCCCAAGCTAAAATGAGATCTGCAATTCTTCCAAATGCTTTTTTCCCTTGGATGGATGTATGAAGCACCTCAGTATCCTCTAAAATCGCATTCCCAAGTCCAAGGCGATTTAAGCTCATAAAGCGAATCCTTCCGGCCCATAGATACTTGGCGCAGGATCTGCTTTAGCTGAGAATGATTTTCTTACCCGTTCAAGCCGCGCATTTAATCGTGCGGCCCACTCCGCTTGAACTTCTATCAGATCTTTTTGCCGAATCTCACGCCTTACCTGCATTAAGCGATTTAAATCTGAAATCATTGCTTCTACTTCGCTGGTCGGACTTCCCCACTCCTCCCCCTCAACCGTCTTTGTGTAAATGATGGCCCGTATCTGATTAAGATCATTTAAACTAAAATAACCCAAATGAACTGCTACAAAGACAAACACACCGGAAAGCAACAACCCCCAATCATGTTTCACCACGGTTTTTTCCCTTGCAGTGATCATGACTTCCGGCTTTAAATTTTCACACAATTCGTCTGCAAAAATGGTCATAAAGAATGGCTCTACCGACATTTCACGCCCCCAAAGCTTAGCCATGATCTTTAGAGTTTCATTCGAGTACTCGTAGGGGGCATATGCGATATCTCTCGATTTCCCCATCGGGTTCAAAAACATGCTTTTTACTAATCGCGCAGCGGTTTGAAACTTTACAGAGTTTTTTACAAACTTCGGAAAGTAAAACGTCTCGTAAAATTTCACTTTTTCAATTTCTCCTGGTGTAAAAAAATCAAGCGGAGCTTTTACCGATACGAACTTTTCATTTCTCTTCATATAAATATACACGGGAGAAAGCATCAATGCATAAGGCTCTACGGACTCTATTGGGCATTGATAGAGCTCATTTGCAGCTTCAGGGTTAAGTTTCGTGTCTT
>CAIMNF010000534.1 GCA_903842755.1 Oligoflexia bacterium | reverse complement strand
TTTTGGCAATGCCGATTCAAGCCGATTCAAGAAAACAGTTTTATCAATATCCGGCGTACCCAACCTTCCAAAGTATCTGGAAAAACGTGCGAGAACGGCTTCAGCAAATGGACTATCAAGCGAAGCGATCGCTTCCAACTTATTCAACTCTGTGGGCGGCAAAGCAAATAATCGCTGAAAATCGATAACTGAATCCGGGAAAAAGAAAGTGCCAGGAAGAAATTTGAAACGTTCTGATTGAACTTCTTCACGGTTATCGCCAATGAGCGCCTTTAACGGAGCAGCATTAGCTTTTGGATCCTTAATCCAATTTTTATATTCGGCTTCTCCTTCGAGCGGAACACATTGTGCAACCAGTACGTTGTGGAGGCGGCCTGTTTGCTCGAAATCACAAGAAGGGGTCAAAGTAATCCAGTAACCATTTGTTCCCCCAACAGCCCCTTTCAAAATGTCCCCGGCGTGTCTTTCAGAACTAACAGGTAGAGGAACATACATTTCCATTGGATGGATGTTTTTTGGATCAGCCATCGGAATCGATCTGTCAGTCATTTTTCGGCCAAGTTTACGAGCATCCTTTTCAAGTGACAGCGCTAACTGACGGGCTAACAAATAAGCCAGATCAACTTGTTCGTGGGGATTGTTGAAGACTTTCCAGTGGGTGCTGACAAAACCCCACATATAATTGCGCTGTAGTTCTTCCAAGTACCGCGAGAGATTGGGCAATTGTGTGCCAAGCACACGCTGAACCTCTTCCCTGACACGAGTGACGTCCTCGGTTTTTTCGACAACGCGGACAAAGCTCGTCTCCATGGATTTAACTTTATGTGCAAGCGCTGTGTAGAATACAACCGGAACAAAGCGAGTCTTTTTGAGTTCCTCAAAAACCCCTAAACCTGCTGGATTGGAATCTGCCTCCAACGAAGTATCATTTTCATCCTTGAGGTCGAGAATAAGCAGGTCAAATCGCTCTTTTTTCAACAATCCAGCAGCTTTCCTAAAGGTTTGGCAAATTTCAACTTCAACCTGATCAGGCGCCGCCACACAAGAGGGTGCAATTTCAAGAAGCTGACGAATTTTATCTTCCTTATCCTCAACTATGAGGAATCTCCATGTAATACCTGGCTTTGCATTGCTCATACACGTTTCCTTAATGTGATTAAAAAGTTTGCGCCTTTAAGTGGCCCATCTTTTAGGAGTTCGAGCGAACCTTCGTAGTAGTCGCTGATGATTTCACCAACGATTGAAAGCCCCAAACCGACACCTTCAGGTTTTGTTGAAAAATATGGTTCGAATATCAATTCCCGGTTTTCAGGCGGCACACCGGGGCCGCTGTCAGAAAAAACAATATCGACATGGTCTTGCCCCTTGCGCTCAACGCTTACGACAACTTCACGCTTTGACTCATTCACCTGTTCCAGCCAATAAAGACTATTTTGCAATAGGTTGATTATGACCTCCTGCATTTCCGCCGGATCAATGCGAACGAGCGTTTGGGTTTGAGGCAGTTTTGTTTTTATGTTGAGGCGGCCAATGTCATCAGCAAACACACTAAAGGCATCCCGAATGATTTCTTCGAGGTAAAGCTGTGTTGGCCGACCCCTCCGCCTGCCACCGAACGGCTCCATTCGTTTAAATGCAATAGACAAAACGTCACCCTGTTTGCGGATGACTGAAAATCGTCCTGCTGCCTTGGTGACAAATGCGCTTCCTACTTTTTCCGCACGCAGAACATCTTCCAGACCGAGGGCGGCTTCGCTGTTAATTGAGGCGATAGGCTGCCGTCCTTCATGGAGGACGTGGTCGATGAGTTGGCCGAGCGTAGCCAGTCTTTGATAACGGGCAAGTACGGTTTGAATTTCCTTCAACTGTCCGCCGAATAATTTTTCTGTTTTCTCAACCAACTCTCTAGCCTTTTTATCTTGAGGCAGTTGCTTGGCGACATAATCAGCGAGCGGTTTTAAGTCGAACCCGGTGAATAATCCACCAACTGGTCTTGCACCTTTTCCGGCGTTTCTTGGTCTCGAGTCATATCGCAATGTCTCTAGGCGACTCAATAAATTTGTAATGATTTCCCGCAAATCCTGAAGTGCTTGGTTTTCGTCCAATCCTTCACGATTTGATTGATCTCGCAGCTTTGTATTTGTGTCTGCTGAAATTTGCACTACACCATAAATCTGATTATTAGAAAGTCGAAGTGTCGGGTTTTGCACGCGCCTTAAATCCAACCGCAACCAATCATCTTTTGGTTCACCGTAAGGCAACACCCGAAAACCATCACGATAAATATTTACACCGGCTAGGGCATCTAAATCATTTCGTATGTCTTGAATAGTTGAGCGTGTTTTCTGAACCACGTTGCCAAGCTCATCTCGATCCCATACCCGCAACTCCAAGTCAATACGGCCACATTCAATTTCCCTGGTTTCTGTGGGCTTATCGTCTTTTTTGGATTCCGTTTCTTTAATATTCCGAAGTTCAAATCTTCCCTTGGCATCTTTGACGCGTACAAACTGGCCTTTGAATGGTTCATCGATTCCTTCTGCCAACACTTTATAGGTAATGGAAAAATTTCCATCATTATCAACTGACCCACGGACTACATAATGCGGGTGTTTCAGAATTGGGGGTTGTTCAACTTTGCTACTAAATTGTGAAAATTCCGGCGGCACTGCGATTTCAACCTCAAAGCCAGGATCTTTATCATCTTCTTTTTTCTTTGTGAGGTTTGGTAAAACGAGCCGAGCCAAACCTCGGCGCAATGCTTCAAAATGATTGGACTCCCATTTTTGCTTAAGGCTCGCCATTCGAAGTATGGTTCCCTTTTCCCGATATCGGGGAGTCGGCATTTCATCATCCTTCCATAATGAATCTATTGTGCCGCCCGGTTTGATTTCAATTGGCTGTCGATGCTCCAACAAAATCAAGACCTCGTCCAAATATTTTTGGTCGTCATCAAATTGCCGCCAGTCGAAAATACCATAAGCTTCTTTTGAAGTGCCTTCTCTGCGGGATACCACTTCAAGCTCATCCGCTAAACGTGATGATGCAAAACGTCCGATTCCTTTTTCGCCAAGAAAGCGGCGCTTGTATTTTTCTGTTCTCCGAATCTTACCGCGTTTGGATGAAGTAGCCGGCTCCATCCAAATCGATTGTAGCGTCTTTAATTCCATTCCGTGGCCGTTGTCGATTACTTCAATAGCCCCCTTGCCGGGTTCTAGTGGTCCGGTAAATCTGATGAGAACATTTGTTGCGTCAGCGTCATAAGCATTCTTTACTAGCTCAATAACAGCAACGACTTCACTGCTTATCAATTCTTCGCCCAATGTTCGTAGCAATCTGGCTCGTGGCCTGAGTGCAAATCCTTTGTCTGTATCTGAATTGGCCATCATATTTAAAGTTATGAGATGGTTAGCGTTTTGATCACCTGCCGCATGACTGGCGGGCAAACCGCATTGCCAATCATCTTGATCCGCTCCCGCCGCGTGCCTGTTTCAAATTTCATTTTTGGAGGCATCCCCATCGCCGCCTGAAGTTCCGGCACCTGGAGCATCCGCATCACGTGCCCGTGTTGTTGGTCTGGTTTTACCAACGCAAATCGATCCACAGTTGTAATAGTCCGTAATGGCCGGTTCAATCGCTGCCATCCGCCCGAACCATCCGAACCGTAATAGACGAGCAAAAACGGATCCGCTTTTCCGACCGCTTTAAATCCCCGTTCGGCTCTTTCAAGGGTGGCCTTGGCACGCTTTGGGGTACGCAGGGGGGTCCACCGATACGTGCCGTTTAAATCAACAATGTCCGCGACTTTCTTGATGCCAGTTTTCTTCGGCGTCACTTTGGGCGGAGTCTGTTCTTTATCACCTACCAGGAATAACCGACGGCGAGACTGGGGCACGCCAAATTGCGCGGAGTTCAAAACCTGTTCTTGCAGCTTGTATCCGAGTTTTTCAAGCTCGCCTTTGAACTCGGCATAGCGCGTCCATTTCCGCATGTTTACCACATTCTCAATGACAATCCAGCGAGGTTTAAAAGCATCGGCAAAGCGCACCACTTGAAAGGCCGTGTCCTTGCTTTGTTCACAGCGCGGTTTGTTTCCTTTGGCCGGGCTATGGTTGGTGCATTCCGGTGAGGCCATAATTATGTCAATGGATCCAAGCCGTTCCACCAGACTTTCGATTTTAATTTCCTCTAATCGGCCTGAAATAAATTCCACTTCGGGAAAGTTTACATCATGGGCTTTACCTGCCAGAGGCCAGAGGTCAAACGCCGCGACAATCTCGACGCCCGCTTCGCGCGCGCCCCAACTGCTGCCGCCGGCTCCGCAGAACAAATCCAGCCCCCGGATTTTTTTCTCCTGCGGTTTCATTCGTCCACCCCCTCCACCAGAACGGCGGTTTTGATTCCCAGCGCCTTCGCTAAACGGGCAACATTTTTAATGCCTGGATTACGTTTTCCGCATTCGATGCCACTGATGTAGGTCTGATCAAGGCTGGATTTTTCGGCAAGCTCTTCCTGCGAATAATGAACTTCTTCACGGCGTCTGCGTACATTTCTCCCTAAGGCTAATTGAATTGGGTGTATTGTCTGACGTCGCGGCATGACTCATAGTCCATAAAATCCAGGCAAAAGCTATGGACCATGGTTAATAATCGTCCAAACGTCTGGACGAAAGCACGGTAAAGAAGGGATTTGAACGACGGTTCTACTCGTTACCACCGGGAACATTTTTTCAAACCTGAGACTCCTTCGCGGAGCGACCGGCTGACACAAGCCCGGCGTTTCAACGCCGGGCTGGGCGCGGCGATGGCATCCGTCTTGGCGGGACGGCTGGCGGGTGACGCAACCCCGTTGGGGTTGGGTGGATGGTTCATTACGATACCCAGGGTAGCCTCGCGGACTCGGCAACCACTGGGCTGGAAGATACAACCCCGTTGGGGTTTGGGCGGTGGCGGGGCAGTTATTTAACCGCAAAGATCACATAGTGCACAGAGACGTGGGGCGGGATCGGGACTGGCTGGGCTTCGGCCCGGAATCCCTTTGATTCGGGGATTATATGGAGTCTCGTTACCTCGTCTCCTACGGGGGACAGATTAAATTATTTAACCACAGAGAACTCAAACACAAATGAGGGGACGGAGGGGACTTGGGTGTGGGACAATTTTCTTCTGGAACATCCCCAGTTTGAAACGGGGCATCATGGCAGAGCCGATCCCATGGGGATGACGCGAAAATGCTTTGGCCTGGCCACGGCACGCAGGTTTAGAAACCTGCGCTACGGCAGGCTTGGAAGCCTGCGCTAC
>CAIMNF010000533.1 GCA_903842755.1 Oligoflexia bacterium | reverse complement strand
GGAATAGCCTTCGCCCCCCTAAGATGGAAATGCTCAGCATAATGACTAAGCTGATTCCACCCACACTAGAGCGTAACGCTAATTTTTCTTCAACACGGATGGGTTGGAGCGCGACCCACGTATAAAAGCCTGCTTTAAGAAAAAAATAAGCACTCCAGACCAAGGTCAGAAGTTTAAAAAAGAGCTTCATATCAGCAGAATCATACTGCGATTTTCTTTTGGTTTTTTCTGCAAATTCTTGAATGAGTGGCTTCGGTGCGAAGGCACCAAAAGCGAAAAAAACACCGGTGAACACATTCGTCAGTACGGCTTCATAGTGAATGAAGGTGGACTGATTGAGGTAAAGGTCCATACATCCAAACAAGAGGCTTGTAATTGCTGAAAATTTGAAGAACAGTGTGATCGGTTTTCGATTGATCTTTGAGTAGATGATTTCCGCCATTGTGTACGCAATGGACGCGAGGATGGCTATGCGCAGCCCACCAAAATGGTTCCCTCCCCAAAACACCAAGATTGGACCAAAATTCGCAAAAATTGAGAGTAAAAATTCTTTTAAGTTACCTAGCATTGAAGCCGATAATCTATATTAATTGTGTAAAAAGATCAATCATTATTTTTTTCCTTTTTGAGCGCGAGTAGCTTCGGTGAGGGGGGTGACGAATTTCGCTTAAGATTGGGCTACTTTTTCCGAAAAGGAGGGATGAAGCAAAAATTTAGATTTTGTCCGATTGAATTAATAATGTTGGCAGGAGGAGTCGCTTTTATTGGCTTTTCATCTGAGGCCCAAAATAACACCGCAGACAGTCTTGTTCAAAAGCTGGGTCAGGTTCAAAAAGTGAGCGAACCTAAGAATTGTCCTACCGATCAAAAGACAATAAGCAAGGCAAAATGCGTTGCAACCGTCGAACAAGGGTTTTCGGTATTCGGAGGAGTAAGCGAGCCAGTTCCCACTAAAGTAATGGACCAAATTAAGGCAAAACTAGGGGAGTTAGGCTATGCGATCGGCGGAAGCGGGCCTGTGGATGCCGCAATCAGTATTTCCGTATCTAAGACATCATTCGATACTCTCAGTGTACTAGGTTTTCCCGTAAACAGCTCTAAGGCCCTAATTACCATCGACTACAAAATGAAAGATCAAAGTTCGAGTACTACTTTGTCTACGGATAGTGGAAAACGCCTCAATGAAAAGCAGGCTTATACCCGGATGAATGAACTTTTCCTCTCTCTGCCCTATGAAATTGCGCAGAAGGTAGGGCAGTGTCCACGAAAAGAGTAGGACGAGCGGTTTCGCACTGTAATTTATTAAACAGCATTGGTATATCAGTAGATCAAATCAGTCTTTTATGTTAGCTTGACGGAAAATGTTCCGTGTATTTTCTTTTTTTCTTTTTACTTCCCTTGCAAGTTTTTGCTTGGCCTATGCGAGCGGGCCAGGGGCTCCTTTATTGATTATTGCAGCATCGGATCAGCACTCCCAGTACGAGAATATTGAAAACTTTCTCTATTCAAGCCGTTCTTTGGTGGATGACTTTTTGAAAAAAAATGCGAGCGGCAAGGTCCTATACATCGTGAACGGTGACTTTGGTGGGCATAGTCTATGGGCACAGGAAGATTTGGGGAGCCTGGGATACGAAATGCTAAAAGTCCTCTCCAAAGATTTTACCGTTCTTGTGGGTGCCGGAAATCATGACGGGTTTGATTTCAAAAAGAAGAATGGGAATAAAGTTTTCTATGATCAAAATTTAGATTTGATCGCAACTCTCTCCGAAAATTCGGGTCATCCGGTATACCTTGTCGGATCGAACTTCAATCTTATGCCGCATGGGCAAGAACTTTTTAGACCCTATCAAGACATTCACTGGGGGGCTCATCAAAAAATCCGTTTTATTGGGGGTATGTTTGAAGGTTTTTTTGGAAAAAGTAATTATATTCAAACGGATCCTTTTCAAATTTTTGGTGATCAATTGAACCTTCAATCCTATTTGCGTGATCAAATTCAACAAGCTGCCAACGATCACATGAGCGATGTGGTTCTCTTGGTTCATGACGGATACGAGTCTTTACGCAATCAAGTAACCCAACTTCAGGACTGGATGGCTACCCAAAGCACGATTGTCAACACCATTCACATCAGGCTTACATTAGCGGCAGATGACCATAAAATCTATCAAGGGCAAATCGGCGAAAGTTGGCTGATTGATTCGGGGTCTAACTATCAATATACCGCGGTTTATTTGAATGAACGCAATGAACTTGATCATTATCAATTTATGGATTTTTCGGATCAAGCGAATCTTGCTCGTACGGTAAGGTCGTCTTCAACAGTTGTACCTTTGCCTTATGCTCCATTGGTCGAGGAGATTAAGGCTCATATCACAAAAGTCCGGCAAAGCGCTGGAATGGACGAGGTCGTGATCCCTTTGCACTTTAAGGAAACGAAGGCAGAGTTCTCGGCTGGACGAGTCCCGTTGGGGAATTTTATTTGTGATGCGATGGTCGAGTACGGGCGGGACGAACTCAATAGCGAACTGAATGGGGGCGAGTCTTTTCAAGTGGCAAGTCAGGTCAGTGAAGTGTTTGGGTTTTTAGAAAGTAGTACCTTTCGCAGAGTAATGCCTCTCACAGGTCCGGCAACGGTTGCCGATGTTTTATCTATTTTTCCGTTTGAAGAGCCTGTTCAGTTGTTTGATTTAAGTGGCGCATTACTGCAAAGGCTTTATACCAGCTATGTTGCGTTTCGGAACCAGCGTGGATTGTCGCTCCCTCAACTTTCAAGTCGACTCCGGGTCAATCGTCAAGCCAAATTAGAATATCAGAGTGGCGACCAGTGGAAGGCGCTGGATGATACTAAAACTTACCGACTCGTCATGGACCATATCTCGGGCATTAATGGCGCAAAGATTGACGATTTTGAGTTGATCCTTAACGGACTTGCAAGAAAAATTAATCCGAAAGCAGTGATGACTGAAAAAGATGTGCTTGTGCACTATTCGAAAAAGGTTGTGGCGGGCCTTACGTGTGATGAGATTTTAGGGGCCAACTCATAGCAAAGTACCGTGAATGCTCAAGATTAAAAGATTTTAAACTTAAAGTGAACGGGGTTAGACCTGAGGTCTTATTTGCTCTTTTTTGTACGCGTGGTCTTCTTGGTCTTAGTGGCTCCCCGAGCCGCCGCAATCGTCGCCTCATCCGAAGCCGGATCAGGCGACTTTTTTGCGGATTTCTTTTCGGCGGTTCCAGCTGCTTTTTGTCCCTTTTTCTTTTTCCCTGGAATGGCGCCGGCTTTACCGGCACCGACTTGCTCGGCGCGCGCTTTTACGATTTCTAAAGCCTGCTCAAGAGTGAGTTTTTCGGGGTCCGTTTCTTTTGGGACCGTAGCATTTACATCACCCCACTTCAGGTACATGCCGTACTTGCCATCCAGTAACTGAATCGGCTCTTCGTCTAATTTTCCCACTTCTTTTAGGACTTCGGCTCCGCGGCGCGATTTTTTCTCTTCTTTTAAGAGGGCGAGCGCCCGTTCAAAGGTAATCTCAAAAACGTTGTCTTCTTTTTTGAGGGACCTAAATTCACCATCGCACATCACGTAAGGCCCAAAGCGGCCCAGATTGGTGAGGACGGGCTTTTGCTTTTCGGGGTGAAGACCAAGCTCGCGCGGAAGGAGTAATAATTTTACCGCTTGCTCAAGCGTAATGGTTTTTGGATCCATTCCTTTTAAAAGGGAGGCGCGCCTTGGTTTTTTATTTTCTTCGGTGACCTGTCCTTGTTGCACGTAAGGACCGTACCTGCCCGACAAACAAAAAATATCTTCGCCCGTGGTAGGGTGTTTTCCTAGGCTTTGCGGCCCTTTTTCGCTCGCAATTAATAGGTCCTGAATTTGGGCTGAAGTTAAATCCCCTGGCGCTACGTCGTCCGGAATGGTGGCGTGGATTTCGTCCGAGTCGTCGTACTTCCCTTTTTGCTTTAGCTGCTCGGCGTTTTTCTTTTGAACAACGTAGGCGCCGTATCGTCCAATTTTTACTTCGACATCCTTAATTTGTTCCAGTTTTACGGTGCGCGATTCTTCGGGTTTGATGTTTTTGTCTTGAGCTTTAACTTGCTCGGCAAGGCCTGTTTTTCCGGAATAAAATTCCTTCAAATAGGGTAAGTATTCGCGCTCGCCTTCGGCTATTTCGTCTAATGAACGCTCCATGGAGCTGGTAAATTTATAATCCACCAGGTTATGAAAATAATCTTCAAGCAATTGGATTACTGCAATGCCCGTAAAGGTGGGAATAAGCGCGTTTCCGCCTTTGCGAACGTAACCTCGGTCTAAGATGGTATCAATAATTGAAGCGTACGTTGAGGGTCGTCCAATGCCTTCTTTTTCTAAAGTTTGTACGAGGGAGGCTTCCGTGAATCGGGCCGGTGGTTTGGTTGTATGCGAAAGGGCATTTAATTTTTCCATGGTGACCAGGTCGCCTGTTTTCAGTTCGGGGAGGATGACTTCTTGGTCCTCAAGGGCGGCTTCGGGATCGTCGCTGCCCTCCACATAGGCCCGCAAAAATCCGGGAAATAAAATTCTTGAGCCCGAGGCCGAAAAAATCACCGTATCATTTTGATGAGTTGCGCCCACGCGAATGCTAATGCTGAGCTTCTGCGCCTCTGCCATTTGGCAGGCGACCGTACGCTTCCAAATCAGTTCGTAAAGCGCAAGTTCGCGCCCGCTGAGTTCCGTCTCTCGTGGTAATTGGAATTCGGCTCCTGCGGGACGAATCGCTTCGTGTGCTTCCTGGGCGCCCTTATTTTTAGCCGCAAACTGTCTTGGTTCCGGCGACAAAAACTCTTTTCCATATAGATTCAACACCGCGTTTCGCGCGCCTTGAATTCCTTCTTGCGATAAGTTGGGCGAGTCGGTCCGCATATAAGTAATAAAGCCTTGCTCGTACAAGCTCTGTGCGGTCCGCATGGCGTCTTTGGCGGACATTCCTAATTTTCGGTTGGCCTCTTGTTGTAAGGTTGAAGTGATAAAGGGAATGGCTGGCTTTTGGGTGAACTGCTTTTCTTCCACCGAATTGACTTTAAATTCGGCTCGGTGCAAAGAGGTGACCAGTTTTTGAGCCGAGGCTTCGTCAAGCAGTAACAGGTCGGCTGCTTTGTCGGTGAGGAGTCTTCCTGTTGTTTCGTCGAAATCCTTGGTGGTCGCAATTTTTTTTCCGTTACACGAAATGGACTTTGCATCAAAGGCAGGCGCCGTTCCTTTTTTAAGGGACGCTTCTAAATCCCAATAGGTTGCGCTCTTAAATTTGATCCGCTCGCGTTCCCGATTCACGATTAATCGTAACCCTGCCGATTGGACGCGTCCGGCAGAAAGGCCAAAGGCGATTTTCTTCCAGATGAGCGGAGACACGGTGTAGCCCACCAAGCGGTCCAAAATTCGGCGAGTTTCTTGCGCGCGCACTAAGCGCATGTCAATTTGCCGAGTATCATTGAGGGCCTGCAAAATGGCCTTCTTGGTGATTTCGTGAAAAACCATTCGGTGAACCGGTACTTTTGGCTTTAAAACTTCCATCAAATGAAACGAAATGCTTTCTCCCTCGCGGTCTTCATCGGTTGC
>CAIMNF010000532.1 GCA_903842755.1 Oligoflexia bacterium | reverse complement strand
TATTATTTAATATTTAAATTCAAAAAATTTTGCCAAACTCAAGTGGATAATCGAAAAAATAGAATAAAATTGCGACGATAAACTTCAGAGTTCTAGCGGCGTTAATGATCACCTATGTAATAAATATAATCTTCGTCGTTCTCAATCGAATTTCGAAAACTTGAGCAAAATTTTTATTTATCATAATTCAGTGAGGATTAAAAAATAGATTGCTTCTGGTTCAATGTTTATTGGCTTAAAATCGCAACCGCTTTTTCGATCACCGTTTTGTATTTTTCTTCCGCGTATTGATTGACCGGGATGACCACATCGGGAACTACGCCTTTGTTTTCTAAATAATCGCCTGGCCCTTTATTAACCGTAAACGGCGGACGAGCAAATGGAGTTCTGCCGGGAGTTTTGACCCACTCTGTACCCTCAATGAGCGCCCCGTTGGAGCGAACCATAAGGGATTCCGTTTGCCGTAGGTCAATATGGCTCCCGGGGGCTTCTTGGTGGTTGACCACATTTCCGCCTGCGCCCATGGTTTGAGCGCCTACTAGTGTGGCCAATTTGTTGTCCTGAAGAATCCCCGCAAAAATGTCGCACATGGAGGCACACATTTCATTGACCAAAAGGACCACATTGAACTTTCCAGATAGGTCGGTATTTTCCGGAAGATCGAATGGGGCTAACGCTTCAATGGGATAGGGATCGGTCAGTTTTGCCCCGGCTGCTCGCTTTTCTTCAAAATTGGCGAGCAAACTTGCGGCGTAAACGGCTGCCGAATCATTACCCGTTCCCGCTTGGCTCGAGCTTAAAAACTGGTCGTGCCACGTATCACTGAGTTTAAATTGCGCATACGGAAGTTTAACATCGAGCGGCGAATTCGACAGTAAACGCGCCATTTGCATTCCGAGGACGAGCGATCCGCCGCCGTTATTGAGGGTGTCGATGATGATGTTTTTAATGTTCAAACCATCCAGCGCAAGAAGAATTTCCTTAAATTCTTGATTGGCGTTGTCCTGAGAGGGGGAGAAGGTGTCGACATAAATGTAGGCTATGGTCGTCGTTTTCTCTGGAGTCGTTGCCGTTGCTGATATTTTGACGGGTGCAATATAAGTCGTAAACGTTTTTCCCTGCGGGATTTGTACTGCGTGAGGTAAAACGTAACGTTCCTCTGCCAGGCGTTCTAAGGGGCTTGTTTTTGATTCCGTGTCTTCCGAATCGTTTGTCCGGGGCGTACCAATCGTTTGAGGCAGTAGGTTCCATTGGGAATAGTTATCTACAAATTGGAACCCGTCCGTCAGTGTTTTTTGAAGGCCTAATGTAATTTTTTGGAAAACCTCCAGAGGGTTTTGAGCACGGCCGTCAAAACCTAAAAAATTAAATCGGAATTGGTGATTCCCGTCGCTCACCAAAAATGATTCTTCGGTGGATTTTTTCGGACTGGCCGCGGCTTGTTCTTGTGAAAAATCGTGGTAGTCTTTGACGACCCAAGGTAGGTCTACAGTAAATTCTTTACCATAGCGACTCACCGTGAGCGCTACATTGGATTCCTTGGGGAGTCCATTGGTTGCCGTAGACATCCGGTTGAATAATTTATTCATGTGAAAGGTGTAATTCGATTCCGGATTGCCCAAATTGCGATAGGGCACTAAGTCGGTGTTGATTGCGTCCTTAAGTGATCGCCCATTGATTTTGGTAATGTGGTCGCCGACTTCAATCGGAAATTTTGATCCAATGCTATATGTGGGAAGCAATGCTTTTACTACAAAGTAATCGCCATTGCGGTAACCTGAAAAACCCAGGTAAGCCACTTGGGCTCGTCCTTGATAGGAAGAGTTCGTCAGTGCCGCGCTGGTATGAGCGTCGTGAAACTCGGCGACAAATTTGTACATTACTTTATAAAACTCTTGGTTAATGGTGTGCTGCGCGGAGTCCGCATCAAAAGAGGCGATCGCTTCTTTTTCGTATTGCTCACGAATTTTTGCAAAATCAAAGCCCAACGTAGATTGTTTATAGTCCATTGGCGCATAGTTTTGGACGAACATGGAATACATCCAATCCATATCCCATTTGCGTTCGTCCGCCGAAAGTTGGTGATCCGGTACTGGGTTACAGGAAGCGAGTTGAAGGGCTACAGCAAAAAGGGTGGGAGCAAGGGCTTTCATTTTCATGAAGCGGACATTAGCACCGTTTTTATATATTGTAAATTATTTTAATTTAATATAAGAAAAAATCCGTAAGAAATGTTTCGGGTGTTCACCCAACATTTCTTACGGAGTGAACTCCTGCCGAATGTTGCGCTTAAACTGCTACAAGCAATCGATGAGGATTAAAGAAGTTGATTCGAGAATGGTGAAGCGCCATGTTCCGAAGTTCCAAAGCCGCGATTGCTAAGTCCATTTCGTCGCCAAGATTGTTTGAAAAAATAGAAGCAAACGTGTTTTTTTCCGAGTCGGTCACTTTCGGTTCGAGCAGGGAAGTCAGTTGGTTTAGCTTTTGTTCGATCGGGTTCATGGGGGCTCCTTTCCTTTAAATCCATCCTTGGATTCCGCTTTTCCTCCCGCAGCGATCCTTGCTGCGGTAGTAGCCCTAAGTATTGCGAGGGTCGTGCCAAAAGTGATTTTTTCTAACTACTGGAAATAGTTCAGATTGTTCTAGGCTTATTTATTACATAACTGGAGTGCAATTTTTGGAGTCATTTTGGCTTCGGAAGAGTTGGCACCACTTCATTCCGAAGATGCTTTTTTTGCCTTTTCGGTGTCGCGCTTTTTCGTTCCAAGGTTGCGTCGGGCAAAGCTTTCTCTGCCGAAGTTCCGACAGACTTCATAAAATGGGGGATGCTGCGCCCGGGGCCAATGTAATCCTCCATCAGGTGTCGGTGGGCAGTCTCCGAATGAAAGTATTCCCAAAGGGATTCCACCAGATGAATCAGCGCAATGCTATGTCCCTGCGGATGCCGGGTTGCAAGAAAATTTGCAATTTGATCAAATTCCCAAAATAAAGACGGAGGGTTGCGGAGCCGACTTTGATTCACAATAAAAGAGAAGGTACGGATAAAATTCCCGCTGTTAGCCACTAAGTCCCAGTAATGGGCGAAGCGCGCGATTCGTTGCAGTGTTTGGTAATTCAGGTGGCGCGTTTTTAGAACTTGGAAAGGGGGTTGGTCTTGGTAAACCATCTGCCATTCTTGGTCGTGCCTGATGATCGGGGTTCCTTTCAGGCGTTTGAGGATGCCCACTTGAATTTCATCCGGTTTAAGAGCGGCAACGGCATCAAAGCCCGCCGCAAAACTTTCGAGCGTTTCCCCAGGTAAACCCGCGATAAGGTCCGCATGCGTATGAACCGTTCCAATCTGATTCAAAAACGCAAAATTACTCTCGATGAGCGCGTAGTTCTGGCGTCGCGACACTAGCTTTGCAACCTCTGGGTTCCACGTCTGAATTCCAATTTCGAACTGTAAGGCACCTTTGGGGAATTGGGAGATCAGTTCGCGCAGCTCTATGGGTAACCGATCCGGTACCATTTCAAAGTGCAAAAACAAACCAAGGTGAATGCGCTCCAAGAAAAAATTTAGAATTTTTGAGCTCGTGGGGATGCTCAGGTTAAACGTGCGGTCAATAAATTTAAACTGGCGCGCGCCTCGGGCAATGAGTTTCTCCATTGCGCTTAAAAACCGCTCAAGCTCAAAACTGCGAACGCTTTTGTCTAAAGAAGACAAGCAATATTCGCACTTATAGGGGCATCCGCGGGAAGCTTCGACATAAATCACCCGGTGTTGAATATCATGATCGGAGTATTCATCGTAGGGAAGCGTGATGTGTTGAATGTCGGGTAGATCTGCCTTGATTTGTTTAGGTTCGGGCCAGTG
Organism: Oligoflexia bacterium; assembly: GCA_903842755.1. GTDB lineage: Bacteria > Bdellovibrionota > UBA1018 > UBA1018 > CAIMNF01 > CAIMNF01. The sequence continues at coordinate 2,426 of CAIMNF010000532.1, read as the reverse complement.
GGAGTTACATAAATAATTTTTACAAACGTCGTAAAATAAAAAATCGGCTTCGCCTTGAAGGGTCAGGTCGGCGAGTTGGCAGAGGGGTTGCTCTTCTGTTTCATAGCTCACTTCTGGCCCGCCCAGAATGATTTTTATTTCAGGCGCAACACGTTTTAAAATCGAGACCACGTCGTAGGTTTGTCGCGTGTTCCAAATGTAAACTCCAAAACCAATGACTTTCGGATTTTCACTGAGGAGTTGTTCGGCAATGTCCCGTGCATTTTGACTGATGGTGAACTCTACGATTTTAGAGTTCTCTTTTAACTCTTTTAGATTTGCGTAAAGGTAACGCAGTCCAAAGGAACAATGGGAATAGCGCGCATTGAGTGTGGATAGAATAATTTCCGTGTTCATCGGTCTTCCTGAAGAAAAGTCCAGGCAACAAAACGGCCCTTTTTTTGCCCTTGTTCCATCTCGATCGTTTTCCATTCGTTGACCTTTCGTTTTCGAAGGAAATCATAGATCGGGTTTAAACTTGTTTTTTTTGAAAGTAAGGAAGTGAACCATCGGCATTGGTTTTTGTAGTGTGCGCTCTCCTCAATCATTTGACTAACAAACGCAACCTCGCCCCCCGGACACCAAAGTTCAGAATGTTGACCACCGAAATTTGTCACCGCGGCTTTTCCTAAGTTACGCCACTTCTTTAGGTTCACACCGGCGGCCTCTTCTGCTGAAGCGTGGAAAGGGGGATTGCACAACGTGGCGTGGTAAAATTCTCCAGGCTGGATCATGTGATGAAAAATCTTTGTGGGGTCTGGCTGTAGTCGAATTTCAATTTTGGTTGGTGGGATGGAGTTTTGGTCAAGGATGGTCTTTGCTGCCTGATAGGAAACGGGGTTGGATTCGGTCCCAACCACGTTCCAATTATATTCCAAGTAGCCAAGGAGCGGGTAGATACAGTTTGCTCCGCTTCCGATGTCTAAAACGTGCACGGGGTTGTCCGGCCTTGGTGTCCCAATTAAATCCGCTAAATAGTGAATATAGTCGGCGCGATTTGGAATCGGCGGACAAAGAAACTGATCGGGGATATCCCAAAACTTAAGTCCGTAAATGGTAATCAGGAGGGCTTGATTTAAGACCTTCACGGCTTTGGGATTTGCGAAATCGATCGAGATTTCTTGGTGGCGATTATAGGAAAGAAAAGTTTTTAAATCCGGAAATTTTTCCGCAAGTATTTCAAAGTGGTAGCGCCCTTGATGCTTGTTTCGCGGGTGTAAATTGCCTTTCATGGGACAACTTTAGCCGGAAATGCTTGTCGAAAGAAGATTATTGTTATAGCAATGCCGCAATGTATAAATTTTGGAGGGAAATTAGTTTAATTTTAATCCTTGCGGGTTGCTCGAGCGCACCTAAAAACGAAAACCATGCCATTGATCAGCTCTTGGTTCAAGATGTGGGCGACATTGATCAAAGCATGGCGGATCGGATTATGTCCGAACCCTGTCCTTACCACTCGCAATCGCGGCAAAAAGTAGAAGGCGAAATCAGGCAAAAGGTCAGATGGTGGATTCACTATTTTACGGTAAACGACCGGGATCGCTTTAAACGCAATTTAGAGCGCGGTGAAAAATATAAGCCCTTAATCCAGCAATTACTTTGGCAATCCCATTTACCCGGCGAGCTGTATTATTTGGCGATGATTGAAAGTGGCTTTGTAAACCATGCAACTTCCGAAGCCAGCGCAGTGGGGATTTGGCAATTTATGGTTCCCACTGCCGTGAATTACGGTTTAAGCGTAGAGCCAGACTGGGACGAGCGCACTCACCCCGTTGCAGCAACCGTGGCTGCGACTCGTTATTTAGAACACTTGCATCAACAGTTTAATTCTTGGTATCTTGCAATCGCAGCTTATAATGCAGGCCAAGGACGTGTTCAGCAGGCGGTGCGGGAGGGGCGCACCCGAGACTTTTGGCAATTAGTGGATGGGGGATTTCTGCCCCATGAAACCATGGATTACATTCCAAAATTCCTGGCCGCCGCGACCATCGGCGAGCACTTAAAACAATTCGGCTTTGAAGCCCTCCCAAAGACCAAACCTTGGCCAATGGTCGCTAAAATAGACCTAAAAATCTCCGGTAAAAAAACGACTGTTTCGCAACTCGTCCGCCAAACCCAAATGAGCGAACAGGACTTGCTCCGCTTTAATCCGCAACTGGCTAGAGTCCTAAGCTCAGGCCATCCTAAAAAAATAAAATTGTGGGTATCTCAGGCGGGAGCTGAATCTTATCAGGCGAATGAACGAAGAGTAGTTGTAGTAAATGGGAAGCCCAAAAAACTGCCCCCCGATGATGCTCAAATGTAGGTACAAGCTCCCTTTAACTTTTTGATATCTGGCCCAAATCTTGAATTATGCACGGTCATGAAGAATCCATGTCCACACTTCG
>CAIMNF010000531.1 GCA_903842755.1 Oligoflexia bacterium | reverse complement strand
GAGGGTCCAACATGAAATTAAATCAGCTATTCTTGTTCAGTGTCATTACAGTCGGATTAACGATTGCCATTCAGTCATCGATTGCGGACGATAAGCCCGCTAAGATCGATTCAAAGAAAAAGGAAGCCATTCTGCAACTTTTTAAAATGCAGAAAACCGATCAAGTGGGCAGTCAAGTCACCGAACAGATGATCATGATGGCTACCCAACCTAATGGACCGCAAGCACCGACCGATGCGCAAAAAGAACACATTAAAGAAGTGATTAAAAAAGAGGCTAAGGGTGACGAGATTACCCAATCCCTCATTCCGATTTACGACAAAATGTTTACCTTGGAAGAAATCAATGGAGTAATTGCATTTTATCAATCTCCCATTGGACAAAAATTTTTAAACTCTCAACCGCAATTGATTGCGGAGTCCTCTGAAATTGTTCAACAGTGGGCCTCCAAAACGGGCGCGCGGGTTAAGAAAAAGCTCGACAGCAGTAAAAAGTAAGCCGGAAAAAGTGAGTGCTTGCTCAATGGGTAAACGAACGGCAGTTTTTTAAGAAGACGGGAAGACTGGCTACGACTGCGGCTGGCGCATCGCAAGCAATCGAAAAATCTTAAATTGAGCAGCACCCGCCGTATACATGATTTTTCTGAGGGTGTCGTAACGAACGCGCTTATCTGCTTGAATAGCCATGATGCCGTCCCATGGTAACGGTTGCCCATTTGCGTCCCGCGCTGGCGATTTTTGGCGGAGGAGTTCCGCTTTGTCGCGTGCTCGGTTTAAAGCGTCATAAAGTTTCGCAATTCGCATTCCATTCTCATCCAGGTCTTCCGCTTTAAATTCGTATCTGGGACTGGTTCCGCCCACAGAATCAGCTGTTTGGACAAACTCCACAATTCTTTGATTTTCAAACGTAATGGCTTCTGGAGTCACAATCAAAAGCAAGCTGTCCGGAGTCATTTCCGTTGTTTTAGAAATAGGAAGCTGTATTCCTCGAACTGTGGCAAAAGAATTGGTGCTCGCGGAATAACTTTTAAGTAAAAACACCAGGATAATGACCAAAATATCCATCATGCTGGTCAGTTGAAGTTCAAAGTCTTTATGGATTTTATGTCGGCCCCGGCGCTGGCGAATACTTCTTGAAGCCATGTTATTCTTCGCCCCCTAATAGATTTGCAAAAATCACATCTCCAAAGAGTTGTTTTGCCTGTTCTGAAACGCCTGTTTTTTCATTTAAGACGGCCACGGGCGGGTCGGTTTTGTCAAAATTTCGAACCGAATCAAGAATCTGCACGATGTCGTCGTAAGTCGTTCCGCCTTTAGGGACGAATGCAATTTGGTTTTCGTGGGGAAACTTTTGTTTGATACCGACCAGTGCCTCATGCATTTTTAATAGATCGATCCCGCCTTCGGGTTTATTTGGAATACTCACGGGTTGAATATGGTCGAAGGGGCTCCATAAGGTGACTTCCGAATCTTTGATGGTCAGCGTAAGTTGCAAGGGCGGTTCTTTGAGTTTTGCTTCGTTTTCTTGCGAGCTCACCATTGGGATAGGGGACTCAATCATGGTGAAAGACAAGAAGGCCATCGTGAACATCAAAAACGAAATCATCGTCACCAAGGCGTCCAACATGGGGACGAGGTTCAGTTGAATTTCGGGAGCAGTGGAGCGTCTGCGGGTAGAAGGGCGTTTTAGCACCTGATTTACCTTTTCCTTTGATTAAGCTTTTTCGGAAGAGTGTTGAACTTTTCGAGCCGAAAGGAGGTCTAAAAGCTTTACACTGTGTTCATCAATTTCAGAAACGATCCGGGAAGCTTTCGCGGACAAAAAGGAGTGAGCTACCATCGTAAAGATCGCGACCACCAGTCCTGCTGCCGTTGCGTACATCGCTTCCGAAATCCCTGCCGAAAGAAGGGCTTGTCGTTGCGCAGGGTCTGCCTCATGGGCAATCGATGCAAACGAACGAATTAACCCTGAAATCGTTCCCAAGAGTCCCAATAGAGTTGCGACGTTTGCGATGAGGGCAAGATAAGGAAGGTTTTTTTCCAACTGCGGAATGACTTCTAAACTAGCGGCATCTACTGCATTTTGAATTTGTTCTTCATTTTTAGAGGCGCGCAAAAGGCCTGCTTTGATGACTCGGGGTAAGGCTGCAGTTTTTGCTCCATTACAGGTTCGAATGGCGCTATCGAGGTCGTTTGCAATTACCGATTTTTGAACTTCGAACATAAACGAACTGCCGTTAATGTTTAATTGCAAAAAAAGGCGGTAAAATCGCTCAATAATAAAGGTGAGCGAAAAGGCAAAACAGATGCCAATAAAAATCATGGCAAAGCCGCCTTGTTGAATCGCGGCGATTAGTCCCATTTGAGTTGCTTGTGCGGCTTGTGCAGCGGCTTGAGTTTCCATCCTAAGTCTTCTCCAATTGGTTGGTTCGAAAATACTTCAAATCATCACGCACAGAATATATAAGAAATGGTGGAAATCAAAGGAAAAATGACGCAAGGCTTAAGCCATGTTGCGTTCAATGGCAGCGATAAAGCTTTCTTTGGGTTGGTTACCGACCAGCTGATCGATGAGTTGCCCATTTTTAAGCACGACTACCGTAGGAATACCGCGAATTTTGAACCGCTGAGCCGCATCGGGGTTTTCGTCTACATTCAACTTATATACTTTAACTTTGCCGACATATTGGTCGGCAATCGCTTCTAGAGTTGGACCTAATGCTTTACACGGCCCGCACCATTCCGCCCAAAAATCCACTAAAGTGAGCTCATTGCTTTTGAGCACTTCTGTTTCCAAGTTACCATCGGTCGCCGTTAAAACATTTTTTGAATTCGCCATGGCTTTAGCGTATCACTAAAGGTAAATTGATTGCAATAACCAGATGTACAAGGAGCCCCGTGAAATGAGTTCAGCCCAAGACTATATTCGCCAGACTGCAATGGAGTCCATTGCGGCCAAGCAGGCTTTTTTAGAGCAAAGCATCGAGGGCATCCTCAAGGCGTGCGAAATCATTTCAAGCTCAATTCAATCCGGGGGTAAGCTGTTAATTTGTGGTAACGGAGGCTCGGCCGCGGATGCCCAACACATGGCTGCCGAAATGATCGGGCGCATGTTGATTGAACGGAACCCTCTTCCAGCCCTTGCCCTCACCACGGACACTTCGAATATTACGGCGATTGCAAATGACTATTCTTACGAGGCTATTTTTGAAAAGCAGGTTCAAGGTCTGGGGAATAAAGGCGATGTTTTGCTTGCCATTTCAACGTCGGGAAATTCAAAGAATGTCTTAAGAGCGGTCCATGCGGCTAAAGCGAAGGGAATGAAGATTGTTTCCTTAACGGGGGGGAGTGGGGGCGAGCTGAAGGCAATTTCTGACGTCAATTTGAACGTGGCTTTAGGCAAGAACTCCAGTCGCATTCAAGAAACTCATATTTTTATAGCGCACTCCCTGGTTGATGTTATGGATCGGTTTTATTTAAAAGGATGAACAACTAGCCGGCAAAGGCAAAAGGATTCATGATTCACTATGCTTCCCTGCAGAAACGTCTTTTTGCTAAGTTTATCGATCTACTGGTGGTGCTGATTCTTGGCTTTGCAATCCCCAGGGGAGTGGGTTCGATCCTTGGGTTTTTGTATTCGCTTGTTGCAGACGGCCTGCCAATTCACTCCCTTAGGGGCCAAAGCATTGGAAAGAAATTTCTAAAAATAAAAGTAATTGATGAAGAAGGACAACTGGCCCGGATGCGGGTGTCGGTGATTCGGAATGCGCCCGTAGGGATCGTCACTTTTTTAATGATTATTCCGTTTATGGGATGGATCTTATCGCTGTTAATCGGTATTCCTTTTGTATTAATTGAAGTCAGCTTGATTACCCGTGCCGACCGGCATCAACGTCTGGGAGACGTGATGGCCGAAAGCGAAGTAGTTGATCTGGAACCCAGCGGAGAGTAATTCTAAGTGAAGTCCACCTACAAGACCCTTTATTTAATCGACATCAGTTCTTTTATTTTTCGCGCGTTCTACGCGGTCCGGGAATTGACGGCCCCAGATGGAACGCCGGTAAATGCGGTGTACGGGGTAGCCAGCATGTTAGGAAAGCTCATCGACGAATGTGATCCGCACTATTTGGCGGTAGTTTATGACTCGAAAGAGCCCTCGTTTCGAAAAATTAAATATCCCGAATATAAAGCAAATCGTTCTGCCGCGCCGGAAGCGCTTGTGCCCCAGTTTGACTTAATCAGCACGCTGATTCAAAAAATGGGCATTCCGAGCTTTCTACAAAGCGGGGTTGAGGCGGATGATTTAATCGCCACGTTGAACAAAAAATGGCTTCAAGAAGACCCTCAGCACCGCGTCGTGGTGGTGACCGGCGATAAAGATTTGATGGCCTTAGTGAGCGCTAAAACTCAGGTTTGGGATACCATGAAGGATGTCCATTATACCGAACATGAAGTGATTCAAAAGTTTGGAGTGCATCCCAGTCAAATTCGGGATTATTTGGCAATGGTGGGGGATTCGTCCGATAATATTCCGGGGATTACGGGCATTGGGCCCAAAGGCGCTGAAGCTTTGCTGAAAGAATTTGAATCCTTGGACGGAGTGATTACTGCTTCAAAAACGGGAAAAATTAAAGGAAAAAAGAGCGAGCAAATTTTGTCGAGCATTGAATTGGCTAAGTTATCGCAAGAACTGGCCACACTTCAGGACGATCTCAACCTTAATTTGAGCGCAGAAAGTGCGCGCTTCCAGTTTCAAGTTAAGCCCGAGCTACTTGAGTTTTTTAAACAGTACAATTTCAAGGGACTTTTGAACAAATTCCAAGCGAAGAGTCAAATGCCAGTTCAAATGCCAGTTCAGATTACAGATCAAGGAGAAGTCAGCCCAAATCTGCAAAGCCCTTCCCCTTGCGCTTCATTTCAAGGCGTTTTTACCTTAGAGGAGCTTCGTGCACTCATTCAAAAAGTAAAAAATGCCCAACTGATGGCTTTTGATACCGAAACGACTTCTCTTAATCCACGCGAAGCGCAGTTAGTGGGATTAGCCATCGCTGTTCCTGGCGAAGAAGTGGGTTATTATATTCCGGTAGGGCATCAACAATTGCTTGATTCAAAACACACTCAATTAGAGCTAGACGTAGTGCTGAGCGAACTTAAGTCAGTTTTGGAAGACCCACAGATTAAAAAAGTGGGCCAAAATTACAAATATGATTTTAGAGTCATGCAAAACCAAGGCGTACACTTGCAAGGTCTTTACGCGGACACCATGATGGCGGCTTATGTGATCGACTCGAGCGGGCGCCATGGGCTAGATTATTTAGCCAGCAAATACTTGCAATACACGATGCTTTCTTACGAAGAGGTTACGGGCAAGGGGGCCTCCCAAATTTCGTTTGACCAAGTTCCAATAGAAACGGCTATCCGATATTCGGCCGAAGACGCATGGGCTACGTTAAAGTTGTGGCAGGTTCTCGAGCCAAAGGTAAAAGAACAGCAAGCCGAGAAGCTCTTTCGTGAAGTCGATTTACCCTTGGTGGAAGTAGTGTCCGAGATGGAAGAAGTGGGGATTAAGGTCGACGTTCCTTTTTTAAAAAAATTGGAACAGCAATTTGAGACTGAACTCGCACACATCGAAAAGAAAATTTTAAAGCTGACGGCCAACCCGTCGTTGAATTTAAATTCAACCAAACAGCTTGCCCAATTTTTATTTGAGGAACTAAAGCTTCCCGTTCAATCGAAAACAAAGACGGGTTATTCAACGGACGCCTCTGTTTTGGAAGCCTTGGCCCCTCTTCACGAAGCCCCTCGGATGTTGTTGGAGTACCGCGAAATTTCTAAACTTAAAAGCACCTACGTCTTGCCCCTCCAGCAATTAAGAGATCCAAAAGATTTTAGAATTCGTACCAGTTTCAATCTGACCGGAACGGCAACAGGACGGCTGTCCAGTACCGATCCCAATTTGCAAAATATTCCCATTCGTTCTGAGCGGGGGCAGTTGATTCGGCAGGCCTTTGTTGCGGAGGACGGCTATCAATTAATTTCTGCAGATTATTCGCAAATCGAGCTCCGAATATTAGCGCATTTGAGCGGTGACGAGCAGTTAGTTTCTAGTTTTGTTCGGGATGAGGATGTCCACCGAAGAACCGCGAGTGAAATTTACGGGATTGCTCCTGCAGAGGTGAGTGATGCACAACGCTCCGTAGCCAAGGCCATTAATTTTGGACTCATGTATGGAAAAACAGCATTTGGTTTGGCCGAAGAACTCCATATTTCGCGCACGGAAGCGAAAGAGATGATTGACCGTTATTTTACTCGGTACCGTGGAGTGAGGGACTTTCTTTCCGAGCAAGTGGCCCAGGCCCATGTCCATAAATACGTGGTGACCCTTCTGGGGCGAAAGCGTTCCTTGCCGGAGATCGCCTCGCAAAACCATGCGGTAAGAACAAACGCCGAGCGAATGGCAATGAATTCTCCAATCCAGGGAACGGCGTCGGATTTAATTAAGGTGGCGATGGTGGAATTGCATCGGCAACTGCAGCAGCAGAATTTAAAGGCAAAACTCCTGTTGCAAGTTCATGATGAATTGATTTTAGAGGCTCCGGAGGCTGAAGTTCAGGGGGTGAAGAGCCTATTGGTGCAGGTGATGGAAGGCGCGCTGAAGCTAAAAGTTCCCCTCAAAGTGAATGTGGGGATGGGAAAAAATTGGGCCGAGATTTAGCTATAAATCATTGAAAATCCCTGATACGGGCCGGGGTTCAAACAATCGGATGACTTGGGCTCGTAATGCCATTAGGATTACGTGAACGGAGATCCTTTGAAACGACCTGAATTTAAAAATACCGGAGTTCAAGCTCGGGCCTTGGTGGACTTGGTCCAAAATGCCGCCCCTTATTTATTTGCAGCAAATGAAAGCGACCCACGTTTTTTACAACACCCGTTTCGCTATACCCAGATTTTAAAAGCGGTTCCCGAAAATGCCGATCGCGACTTATGGGCGTACTTTGACCTCTGTTTAGCCGCGCACTTTGCGTCCGTTGGAACTTTTGTTCCAACCGACGTCGACATTGCGATTCGTGAAAAACTTTGGCGCTGTGTTCACCGGGAAGAGACTTTCGAACCGATGTGGAGCACTGTTAAAGAATTTGGACGGTGGGATGAATCGTGGGTGTCCCGTCGTTATGTGAAGTGGTCCGACTATAAATTAAGCGGCCACCAAGGGGAATGGCTAAGTATTGCCTTAGGCGCGTATGGGACGGCGCTGAAGATTGCTCCGAGCTTTGTCCCCGAGATTCGCGAAGCGATTGCGGAGAATATTGAATTGCAGGAAAAAACTCTGCTTGCCCTAAAAGAAATTTTTGAAGAAAAATGCGATGCCGATTCCTTAAAGGCGCTGCTTTCGGGAGTGGCGGCGGTTGCCCATAATTTAGGGGATTTGGATCGCATGATAGATACGTGGGAGCTGGGAGACCTCGATGCGGTAAAACGCAGGTTCTATCGGTTGGGGCACGAAGATGCCCGAAGTCCTCGTCCGATTTTTTACCGCTCCGGTGTATTCTAT
>CAIMNF010000530.1 GCA_903842755.1 Oligoflexia bacterium | reverse complement strand
CGTTTTGAAATAAATTATGCAAATACGTTACGCGATGGGCACTAAAGGGATAATCGGTGGTCACGACCATGGCGCATCCGGTATGATAAAGAACCACAACATCGCCTTCAATTCCCTTAAAAAACTGGTCTAGCCCCGAAAAAATTCCACACCCAGGACACGCACCATGGCCCGGCGCAATTCGCTTTGGGCGCGTCGCTAATAGGCTAATATCCGCGATGGAAACCTTAAGCTGAGCTGTTCCCTCTTCCACTTCTACCTTCACCAAACCTGGGTTTACTTGTTCCCGTGACCAGGGCAAAAGAACGGGTTTTGGTAATGGTTTAGATTCACCCTGATCTGCTCCAAAAAAGCCAAAACTAGGAACCGCATTGCAGTCTTGGACCACCGCTAAACCGTCCTTCAGAAGCGCCAACGCATCCTCCTCGTTAAAATCTTTTCCACCCAAACCAAAAACACGGCTAATCGCGGTGATATCGCAGTGGTGATCCGAGAATAAAACCGACTTTACTTCGTGACTGATTGGTCCGCCAATTGAGCCTGGCGAATCCGATCGTTCAGCGATCACGATCGACTTTAGTGAGTGCGTTGCCTGCTTTAAATCTTCAATAGGAAATGGGCGCAAAATGTTGGGTTTCAGAACCGCCACTTTTTTTCCTTGTTCACGCAAAGAATCGACCGCATCTTTGGCAGTTTCCGCGGCTGAATTTAAAATAAAAAGTGCCGTTTCGGCATCGTCCACAGAGTACCGTTCTAATGCGGGATAAAATCTGCCCGTTAAAGCAGCAAACTCTTTAGTAATCTCCTGAAACGCCGTCATCGCTTCATCGTGGGCGCGATGAAGCTGATATTTATTATTGATCAAGTCGGGATCGTTCATGTACGGTCCGATCGTTATGGGATTACGGGGATCAAGCGTAGTGTGAAGGTCCACGCGTTTACCCAAGAATCGATCCGCGTCGGCTTTGTTTTTTAGGAGCATCACCTCTTGCCGTTGATGGCTGGTAAAAAAACCATCGCTCACCACCATCACGGGTAAACGTACCTTTGGATGCTCGCCTAAGCGCACGGCAATGAGATTCATGTCGTAGGCGGCTTGTGGAGTGGAAGCCATCAGCACAATCCACCCCGTTTGCAACGCAAACATTAAATCACTGTGATCACAGCGAATATCGAGCGGGCCACTGACGGACCGAGTGACTAAATTAAGGACCATCGGCATGCGGCTCCCCGCTTGCACAGGTAATTGCTCCATACTATACAAAAGCCCATTGGCACTGGTTGCATTCATCACCCGCGCGCCCCCGGTGGTTGCTCCAAAACAGGCCCCGGCCGCGCCGTGCTCGCCATCGGCGGGAAGCATGACGGTGCGAACTTCGCCCCGCGCTTTCATCGCGTCGATTCGCTCGGCAATTTCGGTCGACGGGGTAATTGGATAATAGCCCATAAAATGGAAATCAATCATCCGTGCCGCTTCGGCAATCATTTCATTTCCGGTTTTTAAAGAATGGACTTGCTCTACCCCGTTTGCTTTCGGTGTTGGATTCATTTTTGATTCTCCTGCCATGAAATAAGACGGTCGTTATTTGTCAGTTGACCTTCGGGCGTTAGCGTGAGTGCGCCCACGGGACAAACCTCGATGCACTTTTGGCACCCTTTACAATATTGATAATCTAAGCCCAGCAGCTCGGCGCCAAATTTTTTTTGCGCATTCTTCTTCCATACAAAACAAAAATCAGGACAAACTTGGTCACATAACCCACAGTGAAAACAAACTTCAGCATTAAATTTTGGAGCAAAGCCTTTACGGCTCGCCTCGTGGCTTTTCAACACACTATTGCCGGGGTTAAGGATGATTCCACCCAGTGGTGCATTTTCATATCCGAGCCGAACATAGTTTTGTGTTTTTAAGGGTGTACGGTCCTGATTTGCAGTCGGACTCTTAATTTTAACTTGGTCGTAGCCGCGCGTAAAACCCTCTAAATAGTTTGCTCGCGCATCTGGGCTAATTTTTGTAAAAAAACGAGTTGCCACTCGTTCTAACTTTTCCCGCTCAAGTTCCGGCAAAAATGGCACCATTGCCCCAAGCATTACGGTATTCAATCCGCAGCGATAGTGATTGGAGATTTCCGTAGCGTCGATCGTTCCTAGCCATCGCGGATGGACTCCTTTGAGGAGGGAAACTTGATGTGGCTTTAACGAGGTGTTGATCAAAACGTCCGTTACCGCACCGACACCTTCAAAAATTTCGGGATGCGAATCCATCATATAAGCATGAAATATGACTAAAAGATTTGGGTTACGGATCAATGAAGCGCTTCGAATAGGCTTTTGCAGGGTCGAAAAGCGCACAAATG